>CAYPDN010000218.1:1921-6673 GCA_964409445.1 uncultured Granulosicoccaceae bacterium | reverse complement strand
TTTGATAACTACGCGGAAATGAAAGCCAATATCGACAACGATGATCTGGATGTTGATGAAAATACCGTACTGGTATTGCGCAATGCAGGTCCTAAGGGAGGACCCGGTATGCCGGAATGGGGCATGCTGCCAATCCCGAAGAAACTGTTGAAAAAAGGCGTGCGCGATATGGTTCGCATCTCTGATGCACGGATGAGTGGCACAAGCTACGGAGCGTGCATATTACATGTGGCTCCTGAGTCTTATGTTGGCGGTCCACTCGCGCTGGTAAAAACCGGAGATATTATCGCTGTCGATGTTCCTGCCAGAACTATCGATTTGCAGGTAGATGCAGCAGAGCTTAAAAAGCGGCAGGAAGCATGGCAGCATCCACCACTTAGATATGAAAGAGGTTATGGCTGGATGTTCTCCAACCATATTCTGCAAGCTGACAGTGGCTGCGACTTTGACTTTCTTGAAACGTCACACGGAAAACCAGTTGATGAGCCGTCTATTTTTTAAACTATTGTGAGTTAGATTTCACAAGCGATTAAATCTGTCACTGAAACGCCATCAATACGGGGAAACGTTTCGGTGATTGTCTCATTCGTATTGCCGTCATTGTCTACATCAAGCTCGTCAACGGAAGTGATTTCCAGAGATCCATTTGCATCAAAAGTCAATTCAAGTGAATCTGTGAGGACGTCGCAGCTGCTATCCGGATCGCTATAAAAAGTATTAATGAAACTCAAATCCGCCAACTGCTCAATTACTGAAGTACCGGCCGTGATTACATAGCAGTTATCACCATTGCCAACATCATCCTGCTGAAAATCAAAGAAGGTGATATCGCCGTTGTCACCAATCTGAGTCAACGCGATATTCTGCAATCCATTAGAAATTTCGGTGGTATCCCACAAGCCTGCGACCGCTCCAATGCTTCGGATTCCGAGCAGGGGTGGACAATTTTGTGTACCTACAGTGTTTTCTGTAGTTTCGTCCGCCTCCGAAATGTCAGTGGCTGCAGCAGCGACAGGCTCATTGATTGTTTCCGGAAGTCCTCCGAGATTGATGGATTCTCCGTCACATGCCATTAAAGTGGCTGTGATACAGGCGACGAGGGTTACCTTCCCGGTGGATAATGCCGGTGCCATAGTGGTTCTCTCTATGTTTAGCGGGTCTGGTAGAAGGATAGTCCAGATCTATCAATTTATATTTATAGAGGATGTCTTGTAAGCTGACCCGTGGCGAAGCAGCCGGGACAGTTCGGTTGCGGTCGTTTTTAGTTGCTTGATTAACAATAAAACCAACCTGATGGATGGCACGGAAATTGACGAAACCGGGTCGGTAAATATGTGGCGCAGAAGGCAACTGTGGAAAACTAATCGAATACGTTGGCGGGCTTAGGTGTACAGAACAGAGCCGTACCGGCGTTGCGCTTGAGAGCCTTTATTTTCTGAGAGGGAGCTTCAGATCTTAAAATACAACATAAGTGAATAACTGATTTTAAAACCGCCTCAAAAATTATTATTTGAGGCGGTACGCAGTAAATAAAGAGTTAATCGCCAATTCTTGTAACGGTAACCAGGGCAACGGGGTTACGCCAATCGTACTCGTAGGCTCTCAGATCACCGACGTCATGAACACCGGAGCTGACATGAACAAAGTCCCCACGGTCATTGCGTGCAGGGTTAGTTCCTTCACCATCTGGCGTACCGTCGCACTGAGGACCAGGGATTTGGCTACACAACTGGTTGTTCAATTCAGTGCCTGCGTCATATCCTATGGCTGCAAAGGTCGCACTGCCACGGGTTGGTAAAGGTACACCGTTGAGTGCCATAAAAGAATCATTGGTTGGCAGTAACATCGCTGCCATGCTTAGACGGTCAGCACCCGGATGAGCCTGAATGCGAAAGGTGGCAGTTTGACCCGCTGCGGTAAATGGTCCGTCTGCAGGTGACCCGGCGGCAGTTGCAATCTCCACTACCGTGTTGCGAATAGCATCAAATTCGGCTTCCAGTAAAGCCGGACTGCCACCTTCTGCGAGGTCCTCCAGAGCGACACTTGCGGGTTCCCCAACTTCAAACAGGCTGGTTGCTGATGTATGCGTAACTCCGATAATTGGAGTAAAAGTAACGTTGTTTGTTGCGTTGGTAACCGTCACTTCAAAACTGGTTAAACGTTCAGCAGCTACGTTTTGTGTCGCAAGAGTGGCTGCCAGTGTCAGGGATGCTGCAACTGAAATGCTAAGATTTTTTGTCATGTCTACAGTTTTCACGTTCGAAAAGGAGTGCGGAGTATGTTCGGTACGCAAAATGTATTTCTAACGGAAGTATAAAAGTAGTATTACTTTTCTATCTATTAATAGCAGTATGTTTGAGAGTTAATAGCAAGCTATTAATTTATAAAAATCC
This sequence comes from uncultured Granulosicoccaceae bacterium, assembly GCA_964409445.1. Taxonomy (GTDB): domain Bacteria; phylum Pseudomonadota; class Gammaproteobacteria; order Granulosicoccales; family Granulosicoccaceae. The sequence goes on along the minus strand of CAYPDN010000218.1, from coordinate 4,280 downwards.
CTCAGAGATATAACAACTCGAAGTCTATAGAGGGCGTGGTTGATAGTAACTCATAGGGCGAACTCTATTGACATAGGATGCAGTTAGCTTCCATCGAATAGTGCACGACAACTTCCGACTTGTTAACTGGCAGGTTTCTTAACATGTTGCCAGTTACGTTGCTCCATCGAGATTCATCTGTTCAATTTCTGCCATGCTGAACCCGGCTTCCAAAAGTACCTCGGTAGTATGTTGCCCAAGTTTCGGTGGTGGAGAACTTATCGATGGTGTTCCGTGTGCATAATTGAAAGCACTAACTGGTAACTGTGAAGGACAACCGTCTTCGTTGCTATCCAGGTTCTGAAGCACATCTCGGTGTTTGAGATGTTCCTCTTTGAGCGTTTCATCCATGCCGCGAACTCGCGCCGCAGGAACACGCTTATCGTTAAAAATATCCTCCCACTCAGCTGCAGATTTTTCTGCAAGTCTTAACGCTATTAATTTGCTGTCTTGCTCATAGGACATTGCTATTTTTTCGCGTGGTGTTGCCATTACTTCATCTGCTCTGGTGTTTTCACCCATAGCACGCAATAGCGATGCGAGTTGCCTGTTGGTGAAAGCGCCCAGCATAATCTGCCCGTCGGCAGTATCGTAGGTGGCGTAACCACAGTATTCAGGGTGTGCGTTACCGTGGGGTAGTGGTCGATTGTCGGTAATGGTTGTTTCTACCACCAGTGCACTCATCATCATCAGTGCTGCATCCAGCATCGATACATCAATGTACTGGCCAGTGCCGGTTTGCTGCCTTTGATAAAGTGCTGCAGAAATAGCAAAAGCGGCCTGCGCGCCGGTACCGTAGTCGACCATGGGCGGGCCGACCCGAACCGGGTCACTGCTAGCCGCGCCATTGGCTGTCATCAGGCCGGAGAATGCCTGAATCACGACATCATAAGCCGGATGGTCTGCTTTTGGGCCGGTATCACCAAAGCCCGATATTTTGCAGTAGATCAGTTTTGGATTGATGGCGGCTACCGCATCATAGCCAAATCCCAGTTTCTCCAGTGCGTCGCCGGCGTAGTTCTGCACCAGAACGTCTGCGGTTTCTATCAGGCGTTTTAGCGCTGCACAACCCGCGTCTGTTTTGAGGTTCAGTGTAATACCGCGCTTACCAGCGTTTTGTGCGTAAAAGTATGACCCGTATAGCTTTTTGTTGTGCTCTGGATTAACACCTTCAATTCGCGTCATGTCCGGTGCATCAGGTGATTCTATTTTTATTACATCAGCGCCTAGTGTGGCAAGCTGGAACGTGCTGAAGGGACCTGCAAGCACGTGTGTTAAATCGAGTACCCTAATGCCTTCAAAAGGTTTCATAGCGCTATTAGTTCTCTCGCGTTAGTTTGGTAGAAAGTAACTACGCATTGAGCTGATCAGCAATCTACACCAGCTTGTCACCGGGTGTATTGCCTGCGAAAAAGGCATCCAGATTATCCAGTGCACGAAAACCCATTGCATCGCGAGTCTCACGTGTTGCGCTGCCTATGTGTGGCAGCATAAATATGTTCTGGTGATCTGAAAATGCGGCATTGCCGCCTGGCTCCTGTACAAAGCAATCAAGGCCTGCCGCAGCGATCTTGCCTGACTCTATTGCCTTGAGCAGCGCTGGCTCATCTACCAATGCACCGCGTGCTGTGTTTACCATGATTGCACCATCGGGCAGTAGTGAAAGTGTTTTTTCGTTGATTAGTGATTTGGTCTCTTCAGTCGCGGGGCAGTGCAGACTGAGAAAATCACACTGAGGTAGCAGTGAGTCTATGGTGTCGTGGAATACAGCTCCTTGTTCCAGTTCCGGGCTGAGCTTGCTTCGATTGTGATAGTGCACCTGCATATCGAAACCTCTTGCGCGCTTTGCCATTACCTGACCAACACGCCCCATACCAATAATGCCAAGCTTTTTACCGGTCACCTGCGTACCCACCATAAAGGCCGGGCTCCAGGACTGCCAGTTTCCGGTACGAACCAGAGCGTCGCCTTCGGCAGCTCTTCTGGCGGCACCAAGCAATAACAGCATGGCAATTTCAGCGGTGGCATCACTCAGCACATCAGGAGTATTAGTGACGCAGATGCCTCGTGCTTTGAAAGCATTGAGATCGCAGTGATCAACGCCGACAGAATGATTGGCGACAATGCGAAGTCTTTTATCGAGGCGGGCTACTACGGTTTTATGAAACAGTTCGGAATGGCAGGGAATGATTGCATCCACTTCGGCACTCATGCGCACAATGTCATCAGCGCTGCTGAGTGTATCCTGCGGATTCAGTACAACATCATAGCTTTCACGGGCGCGTGCTTCTGTGTTGTCAGAGAGTTTGCGCGTTATCCA
>CAYPDN010000218.1:0-1821 GCA_964409445.1 uncultured Granulosicoccaceae bacterium | reverse complement strand
TTATACAGGGCAGGCCGCATAGCGTCCAGATAGTGCAGCATACCGGGTCGCCGGTACTACCCATCAACGGTGCCTCTGATAACGCTGATGGTGTGAGTATGGCGTCGTAGTCGTTGAAGAACTCCTGAAACCAGGCTTCTGCTGCCGTTTTAATGGTTAACGCTTCCCGGTACTGTTCTTCGGTGTGTTCTTTTCCTGCCAGCAGTACCGGTTTGATTGTGTCACTGATTTGTTCCCAGTGCTTGTCTATGCGCTCTTTAAGGCAACGCACTATTTCGTATTCGTGAATAAGCTTGTGGCTCGGTATTAATGCTGCAAAAGTCTGAGGTACCGGAAGCCGTTCGATTGAATCCAGCTCACTCAAAAGCTCTTCGAAGCCCTCATTTGCATCGGCGGAATAGTTGCCGGCGTACGGCATGTCGAGCCAGGCTATTGCGGGCTCAACCGGTGGCTCTGACAAATAGCCCTGCAACATTTGCGGCTTCGGTTCTTTATAACTGGCGTTATCTGTTGCATCGTATCCCGCCAGTGAATCGGCCAGTAGTGCAATGTCTCCGACATCGGCACCGAATACGCCGACCTGATCCAGAGTGTCTGAAGTTGCCAGCGCTCCACGCCTTGAAATAATACCTCTTGAAGGTTTAAAGCCATATACACCACAAAAAGAAGCTGGTCGGATAACAGAACCGTTGGTCTGACTGCCAATCGCCAGTGGTACATGACCGGCAGCGACTGCGGCAGCTGAACCACTGGAAGAACCACCAGGAGAGTAATCAGTATTATGAGGGTTGCAGGTAATTGACGGATGCATAAACGCAAACTCGGTAGTGACGGTTTTTCCCATCACCATCGCGCCTGCTTCTTTTAGTTTCTCTACAACAGCGCAATCGTTTTCCGGCTGGTGTTGATCATGTATGGCGGAGCCGTATTGCGTTTTAAAGTCTGCAGTGTCGTATATATCTTTTATACCTACCGGAATGCCATGCAGCGATCCGGTAGGTTCACCGCGTTTGCGAATGTCGTCAAGCGTTGTTGCCTGACTCGTCGCGGTATCTCTGCTGAAGTCCACCCATGCATGGATGTTTGCATCAGTTGATTCAATGGCATCAGCATAGTGCGTAACCAAAGTGCTTGAGGTTGCATCGCCGGCGCGGATCAGATCAACCCATTCTCTTACTGTGGGGCTGGCCGTGTCGGCGTTGGCCGTACTGGCATCTGAGCTTGCACTGTTTGTTCGCGCTTTAGTCATTGCTACGGAATGTATTCACCGAACAGGCGATCCGGTAACCACAGTGCAATGCCCGGGAATATATACATTAAGACCATGCAGAAAATCACGATGCCGAGGTAAGGCATAATGCCTTTGAAAATATCCATTAGCTCTATCTGTTTTTTCAGCACCCCTTTTAAATAGTAGGCGGACATTGCCATCGGCGGTGTTAAAAATGACGTTTGCAGGTTCAGTGCTATCAGCATCGCGAAGAAGTAGGGGTTAACACCAAATGTGTCGAGCATTGGCAGGAAAATCGGTACAAAGATAATCAGAATTTCAGACCATTCAAGCGGCCAGCCCAACAGGAAGATGATCAGTTGTGCAAGTATCAGGAACTGCCAGGTTTGCAGATCCATTGCCAGTACCCAGTGCTCGATAATGTCGTGTCCGCCCAGGTAGGAGAAGATTGAAGCGAACGTCCATGAACCGACGAATAGCCAACAGACCATTGCGGTGGCTTTTGCAGTCAGAAATACCGACTCTTTAAGTTTTTGCCAGGTCAAGGATCGATAAAGCGCCGCTAACACAAGGCCGCCCATTGCACCCAT
>CAYPDN010000217.1:4877-6714 GCA_964409445.1 uncultured Granulosicoccaceae bacterium | reverse complement strand
AAAATGACAGCAGAAGAACTCAGATCCAGACAGGACCGTGAAATCGCCCGCCAGTTGATGGAAACCGCCGACGTCAAACGTATCAACGAGATGATCGAGAAGCGCGAAGAGCAAGGGCCAATGGGCACGCGACGCCGACTGCTCGCAACTTCAGTCCGTCTCAGCCGCAATATGGCACCGTGGCTGCACGAAATGGCAGACGACTGCATTGAGAAACTCGGGGTTAAAATTCCGACAGAGCTCTATGTCTATGCCAGCCCCTCTTATAACGCTGCCTGTGTTAAGCCTGAAGACGGGCGTCTGTTCATTATGTTTTCATCCAGCTTGCTCGAAGCGTTTGAAGGTTCGGAATTGAAGTTCGTCGTAGGTCATGAATTGGGACACTACCTCTACGGCCACCATGACATTCCGATCGGTTACCTGTTAAACGGAAAGGCCAAACCCAGCCCCAAGCTTGCCTTACAGCTAACCAGCTGGTCGCGCTATGCAGAAGTATCTGCAGACCGTGCAGGTGCTCACTGCGCGCAAGACCCGGAAGGTGTTGCACGTTCGTTATTTAAACTGGCCTCAGGATTAAGCAGCAAGCTGGTTAAATTCAACATTGATGAATTCATGCAACAAGTCGATGAGATGCAAACCGAAGATGCCGAGCCCGGCCAGGGAGCACCTCAGGAAGACTGGTTTATGACGCACCCGTTCAGCCCGCTGCGCGTTCGCGCTTTGCGTTTATACAACTCTTCTGTGCTGGCTAAAGAAGGCGGTAACAGCATTGATGAATTAGAAGCCGGTGTGCAGGTACTAATGACAATAATGGAACCGAGCTACCTGGAAGGCCGCACCGATACCGCTGAGAACATGCGGCGTCTATTGTTCGCAGCCGCATTATCTATCGCCAACGCGAACGGTAAAATATCTGATAAAGAGATAGCTGTATTTGAAAAATTCTTTGGCAAACGTTCATTCAACGAAGATCTGAATCTTGAACGATTGGCCGACGATTTAAAAAATCGCATTGCTCAGGTGAATTCGACCGCGACTGTCGCCCAGCGCATGCAAATTGTCAGAGACCTGGCAACGGTTGCACGCGCAGACAAAAAAGTAAGCGATGCAGAAATCAAAGTGCTAACTGCAATCGCTAAAGAACTCGAAGTACCTTCAAGCTTTGTTCATCAGGCTGTATCACTTGAAATCGGGCTTGATTAGTTTTTTTCGGGTAACATTCAACCGGCTTGCAGAATCTTTTCGCAAGACACCTACTTGTAACAAAACTGAAACTCCCGGAGCAATCATGTCTGTGCAAGCGACTATCACGCCTTATCTGACGGTTAATCGAGCGGACGAGGCAATCACCTTCTACGAAGCTGCTTTTGGCTTTGAAGAAATAGGTCCGCGGCTGGAAGACAATCAGGGCAATATTATCCACACCGAGCTGAAGTTCGGCGACAGCACAATTATGCTGTCTGAAGAAATGCCACAGTTTGGCAACAAGGGACCAAAGTCGCTGCGCGGCACAAGTGTACGCATCAATCTGCAGGTAGATGATGCACACGGTACCGCAAGTCGCGCACAAACCGCAGGAGCTAAGTTAGAGTCACCGATTGAAGATCAGTTTTATGGACATCGAGCCGGCCGACTATGCGACCCCTACGGACACATCTGGATCATCTCACAAGAGATAGAAAAGCTTAGCAAAGACGAGATACGTCGGCGCACAGATGAGTACTTTAAAGAACTCGAAGAACAGACCTGAGAAAGATTATCCTCGGAGTGTTTTGGCCCGGGGTTTATTGGCGCAGGATTTATTGGCCCTGGGTTTATTGACCCGCGGTTTATTGAC
>CAYPDN010000217.1:0-4777 GCA_964409445.1 uncultured Granulosicoccaceae bacterium | reverse complement strand
GGTTTATTGACTCAGGGGTTTATTGACTCAGGATGTTTTGGTCAGACTTCCTGGCCTGCAAGAAACAACCAGGTTTCAATTACGGTATCAGGGTTCAGCGATACGCTGGTGATCCCCTGTTCCATCAACCACTTTGCAAGGTCCGGGTGATCTGATGGCCCCTGACCACAGATACCGACATATTTACCTGCTTTATTCGCGGCAGCAATAGCAGAAGCCAGCATCTTTTTCACTGCAGGATCGCGCTCGTCAAATAAGTGCGCAATCAGACCGGAGTCTCGATCAAGCCCCAGTGTCAGTTGAGTCAGATCGTTGGAGCCGATAGAAAAACCATCGAACTTCTCTAAAAATTCTTCCGCAAGAATCGCATTGCTCGGTACTTCGCACATCATCACGATTTTAAGACCATTCAATCCGCGCTCAAGTCCATTTTCTTTTAACAACTCAAGCACGTCATCCGCTTCCTGAAGAGTTCGGACAAACGGAATCATAATCCAGACATTATCCAGACCCATTTCATCGCGCACTTTCTTAAGCGCCGCACATTCCAGTTCAAAGCACTCTCTGAATGACGATGAGATATATCTCGATGCGCCGCGAAATCCAATCATTGGGTTTTCTTCGTCGGGCTCAAAGAGTTCACCACCAATCATGTTAGCGTACTCATTGGATTTAAAATCACTTAACCTGACTATCACCGGTTCAGGCGCGAACGCAGCTGCAAGAGTCGCCACACCTTCAGTGAGTTTATCTATGTAAAAATCTACCGGTGATTTGTAACCGGCCATTCTTTCATCTATCTGCTTTTTGACAGATTCTTCCATCATTTCATAGTTGAGCAACGCCTTGGGATGAACACCTATGGTGTTGCTAATCATGAATTCCAGACGCATCAACCCAACACCATGATTAGGCAGACGCTGAAAATCGAATGCCCGCTCAGGGTTACCGACATTCATCGTGATTTTAAACGGCAATTCAGGCAAGCCGTCTAACTGTATTTCATTTACGTTGTAGGCAATTTGTCCTTCGTATACCTTGCCGGTATCCCCTTCAGAACAAGACACAGTGACATCCAGGCCATCTGTAAGTTTTGTTGTTGCGTCACCACAACCGACAACAGCAGGCACCCCAAGCTCACGTGCAATAATAGCCGCGTGACAGGTGCGACCACCCCGATTTGTTACAATCGCAGCAGCACGTTTCATTACCGGCTCCCAATCCGGATCGGTCATATCAGTAACCAGTATATCGCCCTCCTGAACACGTGACAGCTGATCAAGACTTGGGATATTACGCACTTTACCGGCACCAATACGCTGACCAATACTGCGTCCGGTAACCAATACAGTTGAGCTCGTTTGATCAAGTTCGTAACGACGAATAACATTCTTGTCAGAACGTGACTCAACCGTTTCAGGGCGCGCCTGTAAAATGTAGAGCTTGCCGTCTGCACCATCTTTACCCCACTCAATATCCATGGGTCGACCATAGTGCGCTTCGATCGTGACAGCCATATTTGCCAATGCAGCAACATCTTCATCAGACAACGAAAACTGTAGTTGCTCTGAAGCATCAGTATCTATAGTTTCAACGGCAGTGCTCTCACCGTAAACCATTTTAATCAGCTTGCTGCCACGATTGCGTCGTAAGATGGCAGGCTTGCCAGCGGCGAGCGTTTGCTTGTGTACATAAAATTCGTCAGGATTGACGGATCCCTGCACCACACATTCACCCAGGCCCCATGAAGATGTAATGAAAACAGCATCTTCAAAACCGGTTTCGGTATCAATGGAAAAAAGCACACCACTTGCTCCAATGTCACTTCTGACCATTCGCTGGATGCCTGCAGAGAGTGCGACTTCCGCATGATCAAACCCCTGATGCACACGGTAGGAAATCGCACGGTCGTTATACAGTGATGCAAAAACTTCCTTGATTCGGTCTAGCACATCATCAATGCCCACAACATTTAAGTATGTTTCCTGCTGTCCGGCAAAAGACGCTTCCGGGAGATCTTCAGCGGTCGCCGAAGACCTGACAGCGACAGAAATTTCACCACCCTGCTGCAGCTCTGCATAGGCATCGCGAACCGATTTCTCAAGCTTTTCAGGAAATGGTGTATCCATAACCATCGTGCGGATTTTTTTGCCGATCTTTTCCAGTTCATCGACATCTTCAACATCGAAATCTTTCAACAGATTGTTGATATTATTGTCGAGGTTGTTGTGCGACAGAAAATCGGTGAACGCATCTGCCGTGGTTGCAAATCCGCCGGGAACACTAATTCCGGCGTTGGCCAGATTGCTGATCATCTCACCGAGAGACGCATTCTTGCCACCCACAACGGGAACATCGTTCATTGAGAGTTTGTCGAACCAAATTACATCGTTGCTCAAAATTTTCTCTCTATACTTCAGTAGTAAGTAGTTTTTGTGACAGGGCTTACGTATTTACGCGTAGCCGCCGGACTGTTTCCGGAGTCAACAATCCAGTGTATCAATTTTAAGGCCTAAAGATGCTAAAACGCACCACGTTTGTAATCTCTGACCGAACCGGTCTGACTGCCGAAGCGCTGTGCCATAGTTTGCTCAGTCAGTTTCCCAACGTACAGTTTGATATCGAAAACATGCCCTTTATCGACACTGAAAAGAAAGCGCAGGAAGTCGTACAGAGTTTGAATACCCTAGCTGACCAGAACAATGAAAAACCACTGGTTTTTGCAACGCTGGTCAATGATGACATCAGGAAAATCATTTCCGACGGTGATGTGATTTTTTTTGATCTGTTCGATACATTCATAGGACCGCTGGAAAAAGAGCTGAATCTAGAGTCGTCGCATTCGGTAGGCAAGTCTCACGGCGTGTCAGATCTTGCTGAATACTCTGCAAGAATGAGTGCCGTCAACTTCGCGATGACCACCGACGACGGCATGGAGACCGATCACTACGGCCGCGCTGATGTCGTGATTATAGGAGCATCTCGCTCCGGCAAAACACCTACCTGCCTGTACTTGTCACTTCAATTCGGGATTTTTGCAGCCAACTACCCTCTGACTGTCCCGGACCTTGAGAACACAGATCTGCCAGCGGCACTCGTGCCGTATCAGGACAAATTATTCGGTTTAACCATCGATCCCTACCGGCTACAGCAGATTCGGCAGGAACGCTATGCCGGTGATACTTACGCCTCAGCACAGACCTGCCAGTTTGAAGTGGCACAAACCGAGGCGCTCTACCGGAACAATAGAGTGCCCTATGTGAACACCACAAAAAAATCGGTCGAAGAAATTGGAGCCTATATCCTGCACAAAGCCTCACTACGACGCAAAATCTAGCTATTTTGCAATTAGAGACAGGTAAAAAATGAAGAGAGTTAAGTCAAACCCTCTATAATTGCCGCTATCAGCATATCAATTGGCACATCAAAAACTCGAGCTTGCACTATGAAAATTCTCGTCACCGGTTCAGCTGGATTTATTGGTTCAACCCTCTCCCAAAAGTTGCTCGACCGCGGTGACCAGGTAATTGGCGTTGACAACGTCAATGACTACTACGATCCATCCCTGAAACTCGCAAGACTAAAACCACTGACCGCCAATGAGAATTTCACAGAAGTAAAAATATCGATAGAAGACAAAGAGGCGATGGACAGCACCTTTGCCGAACATAAGCCGGATCGGGTGGTAAATCTGGCAGCTCAGGCCGGCGTACGCTACTCAATCGAGAACCCCTACGCCTATATAGATTCCAATATCTATGGCTTCATGAATGTCCTGGAGAATTGCAGACATCACAAGGTGGGGCACCTTGTCTATGCGTCTACAAGTTCGGTTTACGGTGCCCACACCAACATGCCATTCTCAATTCACGATCACGTAGACCACCCGGTCAGTCTGTACGCTGCCACCAAAAAATCCAACGAACTTATGGCTCATACTTACAGCCATCTGTTTGAAGTTCCAACCACAGGATTACGATTCTTTACGGTTTATGGTCCATGGGGTCGACCGGATATGGCTTTGTTTTCTTTCACCAATAAAATTCTGGCCGGTGAACCCATTGACGTATTCAACCATGGCAATCACCGCCGTGACTTTACTTACATCGACGACATTGTCGAAGGTGTTGTAAGAACACTGGATCAGGTAGCTATTCCAAACCCTGACTGGAACAGTGACGAACCAGGCTCTGCCTCAAGTGCCGCACCTTATCGGGTATACAACATCGGCAATAGCGAACCGGTAAATCTGATGCGATATATTGAAGTACTGGAAGATTGTCTTGGCAAAAAAGCTGAGAAAAACTTACTGCCATTGCAACCCGGCGATGTGCCGGATACCTACGCAGATGTTACCGATCTGGTTAAAGCAGTTGACTACAAACCTGCAACTACCGTAGAAGATGGTGTTGCCGCATTTGTCGATTGGTATCGCGAGTACTACAAAATTTAAGTTTGTTCAAGATTACGCAGCGCGATGCGAACTCCGTCGTTCATTCGCATCGCCAGGTCACGGATAACAGCAATTGCGACCTCCGGGTATCCTTCTATCAGCTGCATAAAGACCTCCTTGGTTATCTTCAAAACGGTCAGTTCGCCTTTTGCCACTACAGTCGCTGTTCTGGGTACATCACAGACTATCGCGGTCTCACCCACTATCTCACCGGCAAAATGGCTGGTAACCCATAACGGGCCGTTTTTCGACTCCACGTAGATATCGACCTCGCCGCTCATAATAACGAATGCCTCTTCACCTTTTTCTCCCTCCCTACACAAG
>CAYPDN010000216.1:1320-6762 GCA_964409445.1 uncultured Granulosicoccaceae bacterium | reverse complement strand
CCCTTATAAAAAAAAGGCCCCTTATAACTAGTATAGAGGCCGTTTATGTATCTCAACTACTTTGAGACGATGGAAAGAACTGTTTCAATCAACCATCATACACCTCTACGGAGCTGCTGCAGCTCCGGCCGCCAGATTGCCCAAAGCAGTAGTAATCATATCAATAATATCCTGCTGATCAGTTATACCGTGCCTTTCGGCAAGGAAAGCAGGATCATTATAGGCAACAGACACTACGCCTTCGGAATCTTCAAACACCAGCATTTTTTGTGGCAAATCAATAGCGATTGATTGTCCGGACTGCATTAGGGGCGTCCCGAGGTTCGGGTTACCAAACACCAGCAGTCTTGTAGGCAGCAAAAATGACCCAACACTCGTCGCATTGGCGCTGTGATCAAGGGTAGTTACCAGCGTCAGCGGTGGTGCGTTGATAATTGCCTGTTCCAGGTTAGTGAAGGTGGTGTCCATATCGTTTGCGCTTTGCACGACTATAATGCCTTCACCGTTTGACGGTACAGCCCCCGATACAGGTGTGATCGTCTGCCCTGCAGCACCGCCGGCCAGGTTGTTTAGCGCATTGTTGATGTTATCAAGAACATCCTGTGCACCACCCAGTCCATGCCGGCCGCTCAAATAATCAGCGGAGTTGTACGCTATGTTGGATTGACCGGTTTCATCTTCCCATGCCAATATCTTTTGCGGCAAATCAAGCCCGGCCAACTGATTGATTTGCATCAGTGGTGTGCCGAGACGAGGGTTGCCGAACAAGGTGACGCTGGTAGGTCGTAAATCCAGTTCGTTAGCCGCTGCATTTGCCTGATGATCGATTTGAGCAACAATGCCGATTAAGTCGTTTGCATTAAGAGTTGTTTCGAGCGCTGATATTGCTTCTGCGACATTCCCAGTAGTTACTCCTGATTGAATACCTTGCAGTAACGCAGAGTCATTGCCGGATCCGCTACTATCATCGTCACTGCTGCTGCACGCAGCAAGGAAGGTGATGGCAGTAGCCAAAATTAGTTTTTTCATTTCTATTCCTCTCATAAAACACGATTCCAGAGAATATCACAGAGAATTAGTCCCGATACAAATACACAACTTAAATAGGCTCCGTTACTTAATAATATCCGGCGCATCCATAGCGCTGACGGGACTAATAGGGAAAATACCGCGGAACCTGTTGTTGATAGTTCCGGTAGTCGTCGCCATAGATGTTTAGCAGTTTGCGTTCTTCAAACAAGGTACCAATAACCAAATACACAGTTCCCCAGATAGCTGTCCAAAGCTCAAAAGAATTGATTGCACCACCCCATAACATCAAAAAAGCGCCGGTATAAAGCGGATGGCGTACCCATCGATTAAGGCCGTTACGCTGCAGTGCTTCGCTGGATACAACACTTACCCGTTCTCCAGTGAAGAGTTGAGTAATGCCAATGAAACGTCCGATATCGTAGCTCGCAAATGCGACGACTAAAACAATTCCGCCAAGAGCCTGTATACCAAAACTCGCGAAGTCAATGAATTGATGGTTTAAAAAATCAAAACGGCTTTCGCTAAGCAGGTACTTCCCAAACAGAAGCACCGCTAGAATTTTTACTCCAGCAAACAGGTTGTACAGTAGCCTGTACGCTCGCCCGAAATACGGTTCGAGCCTTTGCTGAACAGTATGTCTCGCCAGTAACGAATGTGCAGCACCGAATAGAAACCATGCGAATGCATACAGAGTTAAGTTTATCAAAAAATATGCATATGCTTCTTATGGCTCTAGAGTATAAAGATTGATCCTAAATCGATTGGTGACAAAGTCACACAATGCCTATATCGGCCCATTCGATATTTTTTTCGGATTCACAGTAGCTAAAGTGCCAATTATGTGCATAATTGCATATATAGTGAAATAAAGATTTTACGTTATTGACTCAACATTCAGCTACCTGAGGAAATGCTAACCGTGATTAACCAGAACACTTTCGAACAACCGTTCACAAGGCTCTCGACTCTCATTTCGATTGTTATGGCTGCCTGCCTCATTTGCTTCTCAGCAATTAATCTGGCCGCAGCAGCAGAGCCAGTCAGTAAAACACAGAATGGCTCGGCCATTGGTAGTCATGACTCAGTTGCTTACCATAGTTTATCTCGAGAACCTCACGCGAAAGCGTTGCCGGGCGTCGAGACCTGGACGGTAGAATACAAAGGAGCACAGTGGCATTTTGCTTCAAAAGAAAATGCTGACTTGTTCCGGGCTAACCCTGATAAATACAAACCCGCTTATAACGGCCACTGCGCCAATGCTCTGAGCCTGGGGCGTGGTCTTGTTGTAACCGACGGTACAGTCTGGGAGATTTTCGGCGATCAATTATTCCTGTTTTTTGCCGAGCGTGGACGTGAACGATGGCTGTCGACTGACGATATTAGTGCCTATAAAGCAGTTTCAGATGCCGAGTGGGCAAAACTGTCTCAGTAAATTGCTATGAAAATAAAAGACATCGAGCAGTCAGCCGAAGAAGTAGCCGGACTGTTGAAGCTCCTGTCAGCACCTAACAGGTTGATGATTCTGTGTCACTTAGTAGAGTCGGAGCAATGTGTCAGCGACCTCTGCGATCTTATCGGTATGAAACCACCAGCTATGTCTCAGCAACTAACAATACTCCGACGTGAAGGCTTGTTAACTACCCGGCGCGAAGGTCAGACAATCTTCTACTCAATCGCCGATAAGAAAGTCGGGAAACTAATGGCGTTTCTGTACGAAACCTATTGCAAGTAAATTCAATGTACCATTTTAAGAGATTAACACTCGATGCATGATTTTGTTCTCGCTCTCATAGGTGGCGCGATGATTGGCCTGGCTTCAGTGGTGCTGATGGCGACTGAAGGCAGGATACTGGGAATCAGCAGTATTTTGAGTCAATCGCTTTCTTCATTTTCCAAAGACAACAGTTGGCGTTTAAGTTTCATACTGGGGGTATTAGCAGCGCCAATTCTGACAATACTGCTCACCGGCCAGAACCCTTCTGTGCAAATCACGGGCAACATAGTGTCACTGTTCGTTGCTGGTTTACTGGTTGGAGCGGGAACCGTGCTGGGCAATGGCTGCACATCCGGTCACGGTGTGTGCGGGATCTCCCGATTATCAAATCGCTCTATCTTTGCTACAGCCGTTTTTATGATCGCAGCCATATTCACTGTGTGGGCCATGAACAAAGCTGCCGGAGCTTAGGAATTGAGACAGCTTATTGTTTTCCTTTGCGGATTACTGTTCAGCGCCGGGTTGATCGTCTCTGGCATGATTAACCCTGCAAAAGTGATCGGTTTTCTGGATCTGTTTGGACAGTGGGATCCGTCCCTGGCTTTTGTTATGGCGGGCGCTGTAGTGGTGACATTTTTTGGCTATCGCCTGATACTAAAACGCCACCAACCTCACTTTGCACCCAGCTTCGCTGTACCATCAAAAACAGACATTGATGCACCATTATTGTTTGGTCCAATCCTTTTCGGTGTAGGCTGGGGAATTGCTGGATTGTGTCCGGGTCCCGCTATTGCTGCACTGGCTGCTTCACCAAAAACAACATGGGCCTTTTTTGTGGCGATGATAGCCGGAATGTTCTTAATGCAGCGCTATCGCTCAAACAACAGCATTAAAACCAGTGCGCAACCAGACGCTGAAATTACGTAGCTCTATTGCGTAGCGCTATCTGGTGCGCGGCACTATATTCAAGATGATGCCCTCAGACCTGACACCGTCGACGCTTAAAGATGGAATAAACACCACACCTGTTTTGCGCGGTTGTAAAAGCATACGTAATTGAAAAGCTTTTTTGTTAGCGCCTGTCTTTAGCTGCTTGTCAATGATTATGAAATCCGATGCCAGACTTGACGTATCCGGCACTTTTGATACTGCAGACCCATTAATAAACAGCACGACTGATTCATCTTCAATCAGCGACGCTCTCTCCACATTGGCGCTCAAAAACGGCGTTTCGTTTTCAGGTGATTTTTCTGACTGAAGAACCGCCAGTGTACCGGCAATACGCCCTTCATTATTCTCGATTCCACTAAACGTTTGCCACACGATCAGTGCCAAGCCAACCCCACACATCGCAATAACAGCGGCAACGCGATCCAGTCTTACTGCAGTTCGGGTTTCTTTAGGTTGAGAAGACGATCGCTTTGAGGAACGTCTTCGTTTGCGTCGGACGGGGTAATCTTTTTGCTCTTCGGTCTGAGCAGGAGAAGGGAATTCCGGCTCAGTGCCTTTTATTTGCTCGAGCGTAATGCCGTGCTTTTCCATCAGCGCGGACAATCTTCTGTCTGCGATGGCAGCTTCTACAGGCGATCCTGAATCCTGAGACATCGCAAACAGTTTTCTGGCACGCTCTATAAGCTTGTCTCTATCCACTATAGACAGGCCAGTGTTGTATTATGATCACGCACTCCCTGAGTTTACAACACTCCGTCGATCTTCACGCACAACTACAGCTCAAATACCTGTGCTATTTATTAGACTTCTACCTATGCTGAAAAAATCCTGCAACGTGACGCTGCAGGATTGCCACTCAATTGTTCAGCACCTATTGCGATAATTGCTGAAAACTTCCACATGCGTTTCGATCCTCACAGTCTGTCAGCAGCACTGTGCCCAGCACTGATGGCTGTCGCCATGATCTGTCAAAGCCTGATTTTTCGAACCATCCCCACTTGGCATCACGATCACCACCATTGTCATCTTCATTGATATGCACATCAAATCCGAATGGTCTGCCTATCTCGATACCTGCGGACTCAAGGTTAATGGCAATCTCCATCACAATTCCACTAGCACGATGGAAAATTCCAAGTCCCGGTGGTGATAACGCGGAGATTACCGGATCAATGTTCGAATCCACCGATAAAGAAACCTGAAAATCATCGACTCCATCGTATACGTCACCCTTACTGTTATCACCATCAATAAATATTTCCACCGAGTCGTCATTCCATAGCTCCTCAGAGTCTAAAAACGGATCGGAAAATTGATCTGTGGCAACCACTACATAGATATACAGATTAGTACCATCATGCATCGCTCTCCACCTGGAAAAACCTGTCCCGTCTATATAGCCCGGTACTGGCGAGAGCAGCAGATTATCAATTCTATTCTGGTGGGTTTCGTAGTTAAATGTACCTGCACTGGCTGCTGGCGACCACTCTGAGAAATTAAAAACTCCGTCAGTATCGGGTCTTCGAGCTTCGTATGGGATAAGCACTTCTATAACATCGAGTCCGGAGCTTCCTTCAAGGTCACAGATTTGATTCCCGTTCCAACCAAAGCCACTGGCAGGGAAAGGCACAAATACCCCGAACGAAAATTCATTCCCGTTACCACCACTGGAAAAATAGGTCTCGTAACTTACTGCTGTTGCACCCGGTTGGCAGGTGCTGTTTGCGAAGGCTTCCGATGGTCCG
>CAYPDN010000216.1:0-1220 GCA_964409445.1 uncultured Granulosicoccaceae bacterium | reverse complement strand
GCCAGATGCAGTTGTGCCGGAGCCTCCGCCAGACCCGCCGCACCCGGCAAGAATTGCAGTGGTCAAAATGCTAAAGCCACAAATCTTTGAAATGGACATATCTAATCCTGTTGTAGAAAACGTGAGGCAAACATAGCACAGAAAAATCACAATGTCATGACATTATAAATTAAAATTGGCCGTAAATCGCTATCTGCCAGCGACAGAATTCACAATTCTACACAGGAAAAGCAGTATTAACGGGAGGCTCTGGACTCCGGATAAAGGCCAGCGACAGTGAGTTCTGCAAGAAAGTTTTTTACTTCGTCCAGATCATCGGCATAGGTGACACCCTTCCACTTTTCGGTTGTTGGAAAGAGTTTCGGTTTTACTACATCGTGTCTAATAGCCAGATCGATAACCAGTGGAATATAAAACTCATCGTTGATCAGGTCTTTGGTATTTTCAAGAAAAGATCGAAACGCAGTTTCATACAAAACAAATATTGAGGGATGGAATCCCCAGAAGGTCATTGAGACTATCGAATCCCCGTTTATAACTACGCTACTTTCAGTCGGGTCTGTGGCCAGTGACATATTGTCGTCAACATAGATATTTTTAACTTCGTCAATGGATGTCAGGTAGCCATCAGAACCCACAGAGCAAACCCCTCTATTGACGCCACCAGTGACGCTCAATGTATTTTTTAATCTGTATCCCGGCAACGCACACGCTTGTGGATCGTGCCTGTTGTCCAGCAGATAATTTCCAATTACTTCGAAATTCGTACGGCCATAATAATCATCTGCATTGATTACAACAAACGGGTTCGTGACGATATCCCGACAAACAAGTACTGCGTGGCCGGTACCCCATGGTTTACTTCGGGGTTTACTTCGAGCCTCGTTACGAGCGCCATCGGGAAGATCACTTTTTTGATCCGCTATACCAGTGGTCAGATCCTGCACAACGAAGTCTATTTTCAAATCGTCGCCAATGCCTGCAAGTCGCTCTTTGTAGACGGTAGTATCCTGTTCGGCGTCGACCACAAAAACCACTTGTTGAAACCCGGCACTAAAAGCATCGTGGACGCTGTATTCAAACAACGATTGGCCATCTGGCCCGACTTCCGCTAACTGTTTATTGCCGCCAAACCTGGTGCCTTTGCCTGCGGCAAGAATAACTAGTGTAAGTGACATGATTTTGTGTGAGCGTCGCCCAGTGTAACTATTCCGGAGTAA
>CAYPDN010000215.1:3559-6827 GCA_964409445.1 uncultured Granulosicoccaceae bacterium | reverse complement strand
CTGACTGTTCATCAGAGATTTTTACGCAGCAAATAGAAGTTTAGACTTGCTGCGCATGCTGCAGTTCGCTTACCAGATCTTTATCGCTATTGGCTTTGGGTTGTGAAAAACCTGCCAACAAACAATACGCCACCGGTGTTAAAAATAGCGTAAAAACAGTAGCGATACCCAAACCGCCAACAATCACCCAACCCAGCGATTCACGTGCTTCAGCACCGGCGCCTGAGGCTAGCACCAGTGGAATACCCGCCAATACAGTAGAGAATAGCGTCATGGTGACAGCGCGCAATCGACGCACAGCCGATTGCAGCGCAGCGTCGGCAACCGACATGCCCTCATCACGCAGTTGATTGGCAAACTCAACTATTAAAATACCATTTTTAGCCATAATGCCGACGAGTAAAACCAAACCAATCTGGCTGTAGACATTAATACTGGTGCCGGACAGATACAGCGCGAACACAGCACTGGCTAAGCCAAATGGCACGGTAAACATAATAATAAGGCTGCTAACAAAGCTTTCGAATTGTGCTGCTAAAACAAGAAATACAATCACGATGGCAAAGCCGAATGTCAGCAACAAACCGCTGGAGGTTTCGTTTAACGTGGCGGCTTCCGACAATGGAATGAGCCTCATGTCCGGTCCCATCAGAGGAGTAGCCAGGCGCGTGAATTCTTCTAAGGCGGTACCCAACGGCATGTCATCTGACAAGTTTGCCGTTACCGTTACTGCCCGCGCACGAGACTCTCGCGGCAGTGATGGCGCAATCGCAGACTCTGTAAGTGTTGCAATAGAAGACATCGGCACCATTCGACCGTCAGCCGTTTGCAAAAATACGTTAGCAAGATCGGTTGGATCATTAACCGGATGCGTGCTGGAGAAAAGCTTCACCGCTACCGCTCGATCTTCAATAAACACGTTGCCTATCTCCCGACCGTCTAACACCGCTTGCATCGCGTCTGCCAGCCCGTTTATATTGATGCCCAGATCTGCAGCGCGTTCGCGATCGATATTGATTGATAACTGCGCCTGATTGGTTTTGTAACTTTGGTCAACACGGCCAAAGCGCCCGTCTTCTTCCAGCGCCTGTACCAGCGCATCGGCAGTCTCTGCCAGTTTGTCATAACTATTACCGGCAATAGCCACCTGCAAACCAGAGCCTGCGCCCCGAATGCCCAGACTGTTGGGTTGAAGGGCAAACGCTCTGACGGTAGGGATGGAACGCAGACCCGCATTAACCTGCGTGACTATCTCTTGCTGGCTGCGTGATCGTTCTTCCCATGGAGCTAGTGTCATAACCATAAAACCACTGTTGGTAGAACCGCCCAAACCAGCAATGGAAAACACATTTTGCGCCTCGCCATTATCTACAATTGGCTGAAGCACGTTTTCTATTTTGTTTAGTTGAGCGGTGGTGTACTCCAGGCTGACGCCTTGCGGTGCACTAACACGCAACAGCGTCAGTGAGCGATCTTCAGACGGGAGAAGTTCCTCTGGTACTTTTGACAAGGTAAACCATGCCAATGCTGCAACCAACAACGCCACTAACACCACTAAATACGGGACCTTTAAAAACAACTTAAGCGTTAGCTCATAGCCATCTACGCATCGGCTGCCAAGCCATCGTACCTTGTCGCGTTGTTTGCCTAACAACGACTGTTTAGTCTGAACAGATTGATTAGTCGCTACAGACTCGCCCACCAGTAATTTGGACGCAAGCATAGGGCACAAAGACAACGCCACAATAGAAGAGATGGTCACGGCAATGGCAAGCACAAAACCAAATTCTTTAAACAAGCCACCCGCCGTACCGGGTAAAAAAGATAAGGGAATAAAAACAGCAGCCAACACAACGGTGGTGGTGATTACGGCAAAAAACACCTGCCGTGTACCAACAACAGCAGCGGCTCGGGCGCCCATACCCTGGTTACGTTTATTGACTATATTCTCAAGCACTACAATGGCGTCATCAACAACCATACCGGTAGCTAGCAACAAAGCGAGCAGGGTTAGGATGTTGATTGAAAATCCGGCTAACCATATTCCCGCAACGGTGCCAATCAGTGCTACGGGCATAGTTACAGCCGGTATTAATGTAGCGCGCCAGTTGAGCAGAAATATAAATATGATGACGACCACTATGGCGACAGCCAGCGCCAGTGATTTAAGTACTTCCCTGATAGAGCCATTAATAAACACAGCATCGTCACTGGTGACACGTATTTCCATGCCTTGCGGCAGTGTGTTGTTCAGTGCCACGGCGGCCTCATGAACCGCGTCGGAGATCTCAAGCGTATTGGAGCCTGCTTGTCTGATAATACCGAGACCAACCCCCGTGCGTCCGTTGGCGCGCAGGGAGGTAGCGCCATTATCGGCACCCAGAGTCACCGTTGCCACATCAGCAACGCGTGTGCGTTCATCGATTAATAGATTATGGAATTTTTCAGTGGTATCAACATTTGCCGTAGCACGCACAGACAGAGACTGCGTGGCAATAGATAAAGCACCCGCTGGTACATCAAATGCCACGTTAGAAAGTGCATTAGAAAGATCTGCCAGACTCAATCCGCGGGTGGCCAGCTTCGCTTGATCTACATCAATGCGAAACACTTGCTCGCGGTCTCCATAAACCTGCACATCAGCAACGCCGTTGATTGATGTTAAATTATCAACAACCTGGTTTTCTACAATAAGCGTGATCGCTTCAGCGCTCATGTTATCGGCTGTCACCGCCAACCTTAATACCGGTTGAGCGTCACTGTCTGCTTTGACAACTTGCGGGTCACCCGCATCTGCCGGTAAATCGCCAGCGACGCGCGCCAGGGCATCTCGCATGTCAGAGGCCGCAACGTTAATATCGACCGTATTCTGAAAATCAGCTGTTATTCTGCTACGCCCAAAAGAGGATGTTGAAGATATATTTTTCACACCCGACACACGTCCTGCCGCAGCTTCAACAACCGCTGTCACTTCTCTGTCAATGGTCTCTGCAGCTGCACCGGTAAAGTTTGTGGTAACAGTGACGACCGGGTTATCAACCGATGGTAGTTCCCGTATTTCAACCCCCGCAGTGGCCGCAAGCCCTGCGAGAATAATCAGCATACTGAGCACCAATGACAGCACTGGCCGGCGAACGAATAGGGCGGCGATTCCCTCAGTACCGGCAGCAGATTGCTCGCCAGTGGGAGTGGCATTAATCATGAGGCTGACTTAGGCCCTTGTACTGAATCTGGTCCCGCACTTGTTGTGCTTGGACGTGTACCTGAG
>CAYPDN010000215.1:0-3459 GCA_964409445.1 uncultured Granulosicoccaceae bacterium | reverse complement strand
CGTGTACCTGAGTCCGGGCGTGTACCTGAGCTTGGACGTGCACCAGAACTCGGACCTGAGCCCTGGATACGAACAGAGGCACCGGCTCTCAGCGATAACGTACCTTCGGTAATAATTTGATCGTCAACGTTTACACCACCTGCAACCAAAACAGATTCCGGATTACGTTGTACGATGGTGACAGGCACTCGTTGCGCTTTGCTATCGTCAACACGCCAAACATATGAACCTTGTGAATCCCATTGAATGGCTAACGGGTTAACGGCGGGAAAGGAGTCGCCAGAGAAATGCAGTTGCAACTCAAAAGACATACCCGGTCGCAAGGTATCTGATGCGTTATCGAGTGTGGCAACTATCGGAAGTGTACGGCTATCGGTCTCTACCCGGCTACCAATTTCACTGACCACGCCATTGAGTTTTTTTCCCGGACTGGCTACCGAGCTGGCAGTCAGGGATTGACCCAAAGAAATGCTGTTCGCAAAGCGCTCCGGCACCCAGAATTTAACCAAAATGGTACTGCGGTCATCGATGGTTAACAGATCGGTTTGTGCCGTAACATAATTGCCAGGGTCGATTGACACGAGCCCGACTATTCCGGAAATCGGCGCGGTAATAAGCCTTCTTTGTAGCTTCAATTCTGCATCTTGCAATACCAGATCAGCATCAGCACGCGCAGCCTTCGCATTGTCCAGTTCAGAAGCAGAAGTGGATTTACTTTTATACAGTTCTGCCAGGCGGCTTTCAGTAATAGCGGCGTCTTGAGCAATTCGCGCGGCGCGGTCACGAGCCAGACTTTGTTCATCATCGTCAAGGCGGGCCAATATATCGCCTTTAATCACGTGTTGCCCCGGGCTTACAGACAGATCAACCAGGGTTCCCGATGACAAGGGCACCACAGTGGCTGCAGCTTTGGCTTCGCCACTACCTACCGCGTTGAGTCGATCATTGACAAGCGCCTCTGTGGCCGCTTCACTAACAACAAGCGCATCCCTTGGCGCGCCACGGCCAGGTCGACCACCACCAGGTGCACCGGCATTTCTCTGCCCCTGTACTGAATCGGTGGGTTGTACCGTTTGACTCACTTGAGACCACGTAACAACTGCGATAGCAACGACTGCCACCAGAGCAACTAATTTTAATAAGATTTGCATCAACTTAATTTGCCTTTATTACCACAATTACCTAGTTTCGGATAACCCACTGTTTAGCAACAGAGGAGAGAGCCGAACACGGTGCAAAAATCAAATAACGCGATTGAAACGGACCCGCTTCAATAATGTTGTCTTCAACGGCGACACACTGCGATTCATCAGTACTGAGTCGGAATTCCATGCTCTGCGCATCGTAGTTAAACTGTTGGCTCACATCGCCTTCAACACAGTCCAGCAATCCAAACGGCGTTTCTTTGTTATCGGGTGCATTAAGTGCCATGCATTTTCCTTGAAACTCAACCGATTCGATCATGCCTGAGGTTTCATCGAACGAGAATTGAGTATCGCCACCCGTTGGCTTACAGGAATGGGCGTGCAACTTATCGCTAAAACCCCGGCCCTGAGTATCGATGCACCAGCCGAGTTTTGCTTCTTCGTTGAAGTTATCGGCTAAATAAATAACCGTCCCTTTGGTTTGAATATCCGGCGCTTCTGCCATGCTCAAAAGCGGGGTGACGAACAACACTGCTGCAGCAAGCAGCGTGCATTTATGTTTAGTTGAGTACATTTAATGTCTCCGGTATTAAGTTATTTTTTAGCTGTGTGACAAGAATCATTTATTGCTTAAACACACTAATGTAAACGACGGATAAAACGTTTTTACCCATCGGAAAAGTCATTTAAAATTTACTGATAAATGTTCTTACGCGTTCAGCATTTTTGCCACGGTCACCGCGCCCAATACGCGAATGCGACCGAATATCGACGATGCTGTTTGCGCCGTTTTCACTAATACGAATAATGACATCGTCTTTAAATTTGAAAAATCGAGTGGATGCAATCGCTTCGATAATGCCGCTGCCAGAATCCTGAGCTACTATTTCCAGACCCATGTCGTTCGCAATTTCAAGCGCGCGATTAAAAGCGTCTGATTTGCCCAACGAAGATTCAATCGGCTTTATATCCGGATATTGCGCTGCCTGAGCCTCCGCAGCACTTTTTCCCGCGTATTCGATCGCATTACTTTTCTCTTCGCGCAACGGAATTACAGCAGCAAAAACAGGCGGATTTTGTGTGTCCGTGCTGACGTCGCTGATCGGCGATTCACTGGGGCTCCTGACCGGTCTTTTACCCGCACCGGAAGGAGGGGGCCCCGAAGGTGCTGAGGCGAAAAGTGCCGTGCCTTCTGGCATATTAGTTTTTAACAACAGCAGAGGAGCCAGAACAATTGCAGCTGCAAGCAAGGCCTTTATCAATGAAGCTCTGTTCTTCCACGACAATAGCGCGACAAGGACACTGAAACCAAGAATGAACACACTGACCTGAGCCACGGTTCGTAGATGACCAGAGGCTTCTCTGAATGTGAAAGCCTCATTGAAATAACCAACCATAACTGCCGCCATGGCCAAAACAACTATGACACTGACAGCCAATGCGGCCGTGGACCAAAACGTAGATTTTTTTATTGCTGACATAGTCGCCGGCTCCTGATTGAGTTTATGTAATTCGGCATTCTTGTATGAAAGCTATTCATGCGCTGTGGAGCGAGCGAAATCCACGAAAAATTGCGCTTCGTAACGCTCTCTCATTAATTTTTAGCCATACTTGAGTACACACATTAGGTGTCTCACTGACACCCTACTTGGCTTTGTATGCAAATAGTATGCATACAAACTATATGCTACCATATCGATATGATAAAAAGACATAGCTTCCATTCGCTTCTGCATTCTGCCGATTTAGTCGAGCAGAATTTACGCAATGAGCTTGAACCACTCGAACTGCGACCTCGCCAGGCACGTATACTCAGCGCGATAAACAGACTGGGTCCTGTCTCTCAAGTCACACTGGCAAAAGAATTCCAGGTAACCCCTGGAAGCATGAGCACAATGATCACCCGTCTGGAGAAACTCGGCCTCATTTCGCGTTACCGAGAGTTAGACGAACGTCGCAGTGATGTGCTGTCGCTGACCACGCAAGCAAAGGATAAGCTGCAGGGAATACGAAAAACATGGCGACAATCGGATGCACTAATCATCGATGCTATTGGCGCTGAGAAAGCACAACTACTGGGTGAATTAACGCTAGAACTCACGCAAGCCTTAGGGGGTAATGTACCCGGGCTGCCGGCTGCTTTGGAACAGAATTGTGCGCGTAAATAGCAAGCGAGGAGTCTTCATAAATGATAATGAAACTCCACATTGCAATACGTAAATGTGTGTTGATTGAAGTAGGTGTCAATACTTGTGGATAAGTGATTTGATAAGGCTGCTTTCCACCCAGAGGTCATTCGCGGGAGATTCTATCC
>CAYPDN010000214.1:0-6832 GCA_964409445.1 uncultured Granulosicoccaceae bacterium | reverse complement strand
GGCAACATGATCCCCATCATTCGAATCTTGAATTCCTGACGGATATCTCCGGATGAACCGGATGGCATGTACAGCGACACCACCGACAAATTGTCAAAGCATACCTCCAGATACCGACCTTCACGATCTATCAGCTCGTCACCGATACCGTAAATCACCCGCTTTGGTTTGTGCTTGCTGTAAACCCCCACACCACTGTAGCCAGGCTTTTCAGCGTCGTGCAAAAAGCGGTGATAGCCACGCGGATTGAAAACGTCATCTCCCAGCTGATGTTCCTGAGCCTTGGTCTCCTGCAGACAGAGCACATCGGCACGTTGATTTTTCATCCAGTCATAAAAGCCCTTTTTTGCCGCCGACCGAATGCCATTGCAATTGAGCGTGATGATTTTCATAGTAAGAACCCTCTCTCTATATTTGCCGATACTCGCACTGCCCAAAGAACAGTGGATTCGCATTACAAAACAAAAACAAACCCGACTTTCTCGGCCAGCGCTCAACTAATTCTGCCGGCAGCCGCTATAACACTGACAAGACGAGTAGGCGTCAACTGCTTAAAACGGGGTTACCTCGTATCGCCTGTGCGGAATCTTAACGAAAACCGGGTTTTCGAAGTGAAGAAGTCACAAATTCAACAGAAGTCAGCAATGAACCACTGGGTTTCCCGTGGTACAGCGGCAGCTATCGCTGTTGTCACCGGCCTTGCATTGGTTGCTACTCCAGCCAGTGCGCGCTGGTATAAGTGGGTCGATGAAAACGGAAATATTTCTTACCAGGACCGTCCGCCTCCATCCAGTTTTGAACAGTCCACCCAGGTACTGAGCGACCACGGGGTGACGTTGAAAACAATTCCGAGCCAACAAGAGCAAATAGAGCTGGATCGTCAGGCAGAGATCGACCGAGAGAAAAAACAGCGCGACGAAGCACTCCTCAAGGCGTTCCCCAATGAGTCTGACCTGATCACCACACGTGACAAGCGGGTACTGCACATAGATGGCTCTATCTCTCGAATGCATGATCAGCTGGTCATTCTGAACACCCGACTAATTTCAATCGAGGGACGGATTGAAGAACGGATCGATCGTGAACTCAGCCAGAGCAGCGCTCTCGACTCAGACCGCATAGCTGTGCTGCGAAGTATCGACAGTACCAATGCCCTGATCAAATCAAAGCTCAGAGAGAGAAGGCAAATCATGGCACAGTTCGATCGCGACCTGCTGCGCTATCGGGAACTACGCCTGAACACAACAACTGCATACACCGACTAGGAAATCAGCGCCCGGCATCCAGCGCGACGCTATGTCTTTTTGAAGACAGGTTGCGGGCTCCCTATTCGACTGAAGCTCTGATCTGCGTACCGACGCCCGTGTCGGTAAACAGCTCCAGCAAGACTGCATTTTCCACCCGACCATCAAGAATAGTGGCAGTCTGTACACCACTGCCAACAGCCTGCAATGCACAATTCACTTTCGGCAGCATGCCACCGTGTATGGTGCCATCTTCAATTAACGCATTGATATCGTGTGGTATCAAGCCGGTTAATAGCTCACCTGAACTATCTAGTATCCCTGCAGTATCTGTCAGTAACAAAAGCTTTTCGGCATTCAACACCGACGCCACAGCACTGGCGACAAGATCCGCGTTGATATTGTAACTACGTCCGTCACTGCCTACACCAATAGGTGCAATTACCGGAATAAATCCTCCCTGGCGCAGTGTTTCAAGAATAGATTTGTCGACCGACTCAACCTCACCAACCTGACCGAGGTCTGCATCATCGTCAAGCACCATCGGGATCGCTTTTATCAAACCGCCATCTTTACCGGTTAATCCCACCGCAGCGCAACCGACCTGACTCAGCATGGTGACAATACTTTTGTTTACCTTAGCGCCAAGAACCATTTCGACAACATCCATTGTCTCGGAATCAGTGACGCGCATACCCTGAATGGTTTCGGTTTCTATCCCCAGCTGCGATAACAGTTCTTTGATTTGTGGCCCGCCGCCGTGTACGACAACGGTGTGGATTCCGACCTGATTCATCAAGGCGATGTTACGGGCAAAACTGCGCTTAAGGGCTTCGTCGACCATCGCATTGCCACCATACTTGACGACAATAGTCTTGCCGGCAAATTTTTGAATATAGGGCAATGCCTCGTTAAGGACACGGGCGGTGTTATGTGCAGCATCAGATTGCAAGGGGTTCTCCGTCAAACCCCTTCTCATCACTGCGGCCACCGTATACCGGTGGCTACTCACCGCCGGTAGTGGGCGCCTGTAAAGGGGTACTCTAAAAAGGCAGATCTATCTTCGAGTCAACATCCAGCATCGCCGTGCGAAAGCTTGCCTGAATCTGCTCAAGGTCTGATTGTGAATCAGCTTCGAAGCGAATTACAAGCGATGGTGTGGTATTGGATGCACGAACCAGCCCCCAGCCCTTCTCAAAGTCGGCTCGAATACCGTCGATTGTAGTCAGTTTGGCGCCGTCAAATTTTGCATTTTCGATAAACGCCTGCATGAATTTGTGGTGCTCACCTTCGGCAAACTTAATCCCCAGTTCAGGTGTGTTTACACTGTCTGGAATTTCACCAAAGATCTCACTGACGGGACGATCGTCTCGAGAGAGAATTTCGAGTAATCGAGCCGCCGAATAAAGCGCATCATCAAAACCATACCAGCGCTCTTTAAAAAAGATGTGACCACTCATCTCGCCGCCGAGTGCCGCACCCGTTTCTTTGATGCGAGCTTTGACAAAGGAGTGTCCGGTCTTCCACATTTCGGGTTCGCCACCTGCTTCACTGATTGCCTTTGGCAGCAGTGTTGAGCACTTCACATCGTAAATGATACGGGCACCTGGATTGCGGTCAAGAATGTCGCGCGAGTACAGAATCATCTGGCGATCGGGCCATATAATCTGACCTTTGTCATCAATCACACCAACGCGGTCGCCGTCACCATCAAAGGCAAGTCCAAGTTCGAGGCTTTCTTTTTTAACCACTGCTCTGATGTCCTCAAGGTTTTCAACCTTGGCAGGATCGGGGTGATGATTCGGGAAAGTACCATCAACCTCGGTGAACAATTCTTCGACCTCACAGCCAAGTCTTTCAAACAATTGTGTGGCACAGACGCCCGCAACACCGTTACCGCAGTCACTGGCAATACGCATTTTGCGCGATAATTTGATATCACCAAGGATGCGATCGAGATAGGCATCCATGATGTCTGTTTCAGAATAACCACCCTCACCACTGGCAAGGTCATCATTAACCAGCCGCTGGTACAGGTCCTGGATACCATCGCCAAACAACGTGTCACCACCGATCATCATTTTAAGACCGTTGTACTCCGGCGGGTTGTGACTGCCGGTGACCATAATGCCGGTACCGGTCTCAAGGTGATAGGTAGAAAAGTAAAGAACCGGTGTCGGTACCATACCGATATTGATCACATCGCATCCGGTACTTCGAATACCTTTGGACAGTGCTGCAATTAAATCAGGCCCTGACAATCGGCCGTCACGAGCCAGGTTTACGGTCTTTTGGCCACGGGCTAACGCCTCGGAACCAAATGCTCGACCAATTTGCTCGCAAGCTTCCGGGGTTAGTGCATCAGCGACAACGCCGCGAATGTCATATGCACGAAAAATGGACGCATCTATGTTCATTTACTGTCTCTTTATAGTTAAATCTGCCGCTCAGAATCGGCGCGATTCCGAAGCGATTATAAAAAAGCACTTTGGTTATCAGGCAACGAAATGCAGGAAACCCGCCAAACGGCCATGGTTGGCATTTCAGGGGATTGCATTTAATCTTTACCAGACGATCCAAAACCGCCACTGCCACGGTCAGTCAGGGTAAATTCTTCGACAACATTAAAAGCGGTCTGTACTACCGGCACAATGACCAGTTGCGCGATCCGATCACCAGCCTCAATGGAAAACTCCGTATCAGAGCGGTTCCAGCACGAAACGAACAGCTGGCCCTGATAGTCGGAATCAATTAGTCCAACCAGGTTACCGAGCACAATGCCATGCTTGTGACCAAGGCCCGAGCGCGGCAATAGCAAGCCGGCAAGGCCAGGGTCTTCGATATAGAGCGCAATACCGGTTGGAATTAATTCAACAGCACCTGGTGCCATTGATAGTGTTGAGTCGACACAGGCACGTAAATCTAATCCGGCAGAGCCTTGCGTTGCATGCTCCGGTAACGGTATCTCCTGACCAATACGCGGATCGAGAATTTTAACCTGTGCTTTATTCATGAGTCTTCGTTGTAGCCTTATCGGTTATAAGATCTATGACATCCTGTTGTAGCGATCGGCCAATAATTCGACAAGACTGCCTGCGAGCGTTCTTTTTGATTGCATAGCAAATGATTTTGAACCTCCGTCACGCCAAAAAACTTCTACGGAGTTGCTGTCACTCCCAAACGCTCGGCCGTCACCAACCAGATTAGCGATGATCATATCGAGATTTTTTTTCTCAAGTTTTGTTCGAGCATAGTGCTCAAGATCCTGAGTCTCCGCTGCAAACCCGACACAAAAAGGCCGTGTTTCAGCACCTGCTACAGCGGCGAGAATATCCGGGTTACGCACAAGTGTGAGTGTTAAATCATCATCCGTCTTTTTAATTTTTTGAGCGCCAGGTGCATCTGCGCGATAGTCGGCCACCGCTGCTACAGAAATAAAAATGCCCTGCGATTTAATTCGCGACATCACTTCAGTGTGCATGTCTTGCGCACTAACAACATCTACTCGATCAACACCGTTAGGTGTTGCAAGATTAACCGGGCCACTAATCAGGGTAACGCGTGCACCGGCTGCCTGAGCCGCCTCTGCAAGGGCGTATCCCATTTTGCCACTACTGTGATTACTTAAGTAGCGCACCGGATCAATGCGCTCACGCGTAGGTCCTGCTGTGATCAACACATCCACATCCTGCAACATAGCTGGAGATACAACAGGCGTATTAGACGTTGACGGATCACTTTGCAACAGAGCGACGATATCGTCAGGCTCAAGCATTCTGCCAGCGCCGGTCTCACCACAAGCCTGTGATCCGACACCGGGTCCCAACACTCTGACTCCTCGACTTTTAAGAGTTGCGATATTAGCGCTGGTTGCTGCGTGCTCCCACATCACTGAGTTCATTGCAGGTGCGACTACCACAGGTGCGGCGGTCGCCAAAGATAAAGTTGATAGCAAATCATCTGCAAAACCGGCACTCAACTTTGCAAGGGTATTGGCAGTCGCCGGAGCTATTAAAATTATGTCCGCCCAACGCGCCAGCTCTATGTGGCCCATTCCAGCTTCGGCTTTGTCATCGAGGAGTTCCAGATGTACCTCATTGCCAGACACCGCCTGAAAAACTAACGGCCGAACAAACTCACAGGCAGCTTCTGTCATCACAACCTGAACTTCAGCACCATGATCAATCAGCCGCCGGACAAGCTCGGGCGATTTGTAGGCTGCGATTCCACCGGTAACACCAAGGATTATTTTTTTCGACAACAAGCTCATCACCCTATTGTATCAGTCTGATTCCCATGCTGAGCAGCAAACAGTTGTGACCAAAACCACGAGCAACCCGCGAGCCTTACCATGTAAAAAAACACGACGTAATCGACAGCATCACGCTCGAAAAAATCTAACACTGCCGCCATGGCAATGACAGATGTACCCGTCAGTGAGCGCCCGCGTGAGAAGTTATTAACGCGGGGAGCTGAAACCCTGACAGATGCCGAGCTTTTGGCAATATTTGTGCGCACTGGAGTACCTGGGCGCAATGCAGTAGAAATAGCACACGACATCATTGCCGAGTTCGGCGGATTGGTCGAGCTACTGCAGGCCAGTAAAACAAAATTCTGCAACACCCGCGGGCTCGGCCCTGCCAAGTACGCCCAGTTATCCGCCGTTCTTGAAATCGCTAAACGATACCAGTTCAACAAAGCAGAAACCGGAGCATTTCTGGAATCTCCGGATGCCGTAAAAAGCCTGGTGGCGCTTGAAATGCGAGATCTGGAACACGAGATCTTCGCCTGCCTGTTTCTCGACAACCGACACCGGCTTATCTCGTATGAGGCACTGTTTAGGGGGACAATCGACTCAGCAAGCGTCTATCCACGTGAAGTGGTCAAAGCAGCACTCGCCTGTAACGCGGCTGCAGTAGTATTGGCGCACAACCATCCATCCGGAATTGCAGAACCGAGTCGCGCTGACATAGACATCACAGCAAGGCTTACCAAGGCTCTAAATCTTATTGACGTGCGGGTTCTGGACCACATCATCGTCGGTGGCAACTACCAGGTGTCACTCGCTGAACGCGGGGAAATGTAGCACCAGGCTATAACAAGAGGTAGTGCATTTCGCGCGCTCCAGTCTGAGCGCTTCCACTCTCACCCAGAGCCTCAAAAAATCGGGCAAAAAAAAGGGCGATCCGTAGATCGCCCTTTTATTTACTGCTTTTCAGGAAAGCCTAGTTAAGCGCTTCAACCCTGATTTCAACACGTCTGTTCAGACGTCGACCTTCAGCGTTGTCGTTGCTCGCAATCGGAGCAGTCTCGCCGAGACCAGATGCGGTGACCGGAACCTGAGGGAATGCACCCTGCAAGCTTGCCTTAACCGTTTCAGCACGTCGCTCTGACAAACCCTGGTTGTACTCAGTAGCACCGCGGCTATCTGCGTGACCAACAACGTCAATCAACTCGATATCAGAATATGATCTCAGCTTATCGATCAAAGTAGTCATCTCACGATTGCCCTGGCCTGTCAGTTGAGACGAGTCGTATGGGAAAAGTGCACGCCCGCTCAGTACCACTTTCTCTACCTCGGCAGCAGG
>CAYPDN010000213.1:0-6918 GCA_964409445.1 uncultured Granulosicoccaceae bacterium | reverse complement strand
GGGGACGGCACAGTCCACTCCAGACCATCAGCGCCTTCCCAGACTTCGTCTGTCGCTTTCTCACCACCTTTGATGCACTTAAAGATAACCCAGACAAATATCAGCTGTGAGAAACCAAACCCGAATGCACCGATTGTCGCAACTGCATTCCAGTCTGCAAACACCTGATTGTAATCAGGTATACGTCTCGGCATGCCTGCAAGCCCGACGAAGTGCATCGGGAAGAACAGCACGTTCAGGAATACTGTAGATACCCAGAAGTGAATCTTGCCCCACTTTTCGTCGTACATATTGCCGGTCCACTTCGGCAGCCAGTAATAGGTTGCCGCCATGATCGAGTAGATTGCACCAGGCACCAATACGTAATGGAAGTGCGCAACTACAAAGTAGGTATCGTGGTACTGAATGTCGGCAGGTGTTATCGCGAGCATAAGGCCAGACAGCCCACCAATCGTAAACATCACCAGGAATCCGATCGCAAACAACATCGGCGTCTCGAACGTCATTGAGCCTCGCCACATGGTCGCTATCCAGTTAAATACTTTCACGCCAGTTGGTACAGAGATCATCATCGTCGCAAACATAAAGAACATTTCACCAGCCAGTGGCATACCCACGGTGAACATGTGGTGTGCCCAAACGATGAACGAAAGAAACGCAATCGATGCTGTTGCATAAACCATAGACGCGTAACCAAACAGAGGCTTGCGAGCGAACGTTGGAATGATGCTTGAGATAATGCCAAAAGCCGGCAGAATCAAAATGTAGACTTCAGGGTGTCCGAAGAACCAGAAGATGTGCTGGTACATCACAGGATCACCACCACCGGCCGCATTAAAGAAGCTGGTACCGAAGAAGCGGTCTGTTAACAGCATCGTTACTGCACCGGCAAGGACCGGAATAACAGCAATCAAGAGGTACGCTGTGATTAGCCACGTCCATACAAACAGTGGCATCTGCATCAGTGACATACCTGGTGCACGCATGTTGAAAATGGTTGCAACAATATTAATGGAACCCATCACAGACGAGATGCCCATGAAGTGAATTGAAAAAATCACAAATGCAAAACTGTCAGGGCTCTGCAGTGACAGCGGTGCGTAGAGAGTCCAGCCACCAGCAGGACCACCACCCTCCATAAACAATGTTGAGAGCAACAACAGGAACGCAAAAGGCATGATCCAGAAGCTCCAGTTGTTCAGACGCGGCAACGCCATATCCGGACCACCGATCATCATCGGGATCATCCAGTTAGCTAACCCGACGAACGCCGGCATCACCACACCGAAAATCATTACCAGTGCATGCATTGTTGTCATTGAGTTAAAGAACAACGGATCAACCAGCTGCAAACCTGGTTGAAACAACTCAGCACGAATAATAAGTGCCATCCCGCCACCGATGAAAAACATCACCAGAGCGAAAAGCAAATAAAGCGTTCCGATATCCTTGTGGTTGGTGGTGTACAACCAACGCGTCCAGCCTTTAGCTGGCCCGTGATCGTCATGATCGTCATGTCCTGCGGCAGCGTAGCTCATCTCAACTCCGGCTTTCTATGTTTAATCTGGCTAAATATAATCTGGCTCAACATCTGAATTAACGCAGTGCTTTAATCGCTGACGGTTGTATCGTGTCGCCAACCGAGTTACCAAACGCGTTACGTTGATAAGTAAGTACTGCTGCCATATCTGAATTGCTTAAACGGCTGGCAAACGCCGCCATCGCAGAACCGGCTTTACCGGCATAAACAATATCTATGTGTGCATCGACATCACCGGTGGCAATTGCACTTCCCGCAATAGCCGGAAATGCACCTGGCAGTCCCTGACCGTCTACCTGATGGCAGGAAGCGCACTGGGCGTTATAAACACTCTCGCCCTGCGCCATCAATTCTTCCATAGCCCACTCGCGATCATCATCTGCTGAGTCACTGGCGACTGCAGTCGTAGCCGCAGCATCAGCACCGTCAGTTAGCATTTCTTTGGCAGGTGTATTCTCAGCAACCCAGGCGTTGTATTCGTCTTCCGGCAGGGCCTTAACAACAACTGGCATAAAGCCATGATCACGACCACACAGCTCAGTACACTTGCCACGGTAAGTACCAGGCTCTTCAATTAACGCCCAGTTCTCATTGATGAAACCGGGAATCGCATCCTTTTTAACGGCCAGATCAGGCACCCACCACGAGTGAATAACATCTGCTGATGTGTGCAGAAAACGCACTTTTTTACCTACCGGCAGTACCAGTGGATTATCAACATCTTTTAGATAGTGTTCGTACTGCGTGACATCGATACCCGAACCTACCTGGCGCGCTGCGTTGTGTTCAGGTGCAAGGTTACTGAAGAAACTGATTCCGGAGTCGAGATACTCGTACTGCCATTTCCACTGGTAGCCCGTGACTTTAACGGTAACGTCAGCGTTACTGGTATCTTCCATCGCGATCAGGGTTTTTGCGGCGGGAATAGCCATCGCGATCAGGATAAACAAAGGCACCGCAGTCCAGATGATTTCTACCAGTGTGCTCTCGTGAAAGTCAGCCGCTACAGCGCCTTTAGATTTTCGGTGTTTAAACATTGAATAAAACATCACGCCGAACACCACCACACCGATCACGCAACAGATCCAGAAGATCAGCATATGTAAACCATAAACTTCTTTACTGATTGGCGTCACGCCAACCGGCATATTGATCTCTGCGCGCACCACAAAGCTGGCTAGTAACAGCGTTGCTGTCACCGACAACCAGGCAGTCAACCGCAACAATAGTGACCCTTTGTTTAATCGCTCAGGGATTATTGACCCGGAGTTTATTGAACCTGAGGACCTCATTCGGACCTTCTCCAAAAATGGCAAAATAGGATTTTAGCTCCTGCAACCAGAAACGATAGTTGCAACAAGCACTTAAGTATTACAAATGTCTAGCTTAACCCGTCGTAAAATCAACCCCCTGCAATCAACAAAGGGCCGACTTGAGACTAGAAAGAAACTCAGCTGATCAGCCTGAGTTGTGGTTCATCAACATGCAGACAGTGCAGTATTTCCTTGTACAGCATCCGTTTTTCTTCCTTGTTCAAAGCATGACCAATTTCCAGGCTCTGGCCACTGCACTGCAATTTCAACCGACCAACGTCGAAGGCGCTGGGCGGATCATCAAACTGTACCTTGGTCCACTGACTGGGCAACTCTGCCGTAGCCACCGGTTTGTCATAGCCGCTCTCTACCAGCAGCATGTCTCCCATATTCGAGATTACTTCCGTGTATCCGAGGCGCTTGTAGGCCCTGGTTAGACAAAAATACACCAGCAAAAACTCAAGACCTGCAAATGGCATGACCATCCAGAACCCTGCGGTGGCGATTATTCCACCAAAAACTGCACTCAGAGAGCCCAGGGATGCCGCCAAAATCACGTTGGCACGCCAGCTCATTGATTTATTCGCCCGGACCACTACCTGGGTAACGCCGGTCGCGCTATTAACCTGTCGTAAAACCATCTGGTATGCAGCCGCTTCAAAACTCTGCAATTTTATCGCAATGCACGATTTCGCTCAATCAAACCGAGACATCAATGCCGGAAAATAGAGTTACCGGTTGAACGGATTGACCTTGACTCAACAAAGAAGCCGAGCAATCGACATATTATACGCTGTTGCAGACATTTCAGAAATCTTTGAAAGATGATAGTCCAATCATGATATCGGCGGCAAGGACTACGCCAAAAAAGACGCTTCAAAAGACCAGTTTACCGTTTGCGCAGTTGATCAATATTAAACCGATACTCGCCGAGAGGCGCTTTCGGTGTTCCGCTCCAGCCGTGCGCCACCACCAGTTCCAGAGTGGCATCGATTCCACCCTCTTTGTTAAGTGGATAATTTGCTGCCAGCCGCTGACGCACAGACTTAGCGGTAAGTCCTTTGCGCCTGCCGAAGAGGACATTAATAAAACCCAAACCGATTAGCTCATCAAGCAATGCGTCAAGTGATGAATAAGTGACCGTTATACGCTCGGTATCCATGACCGGATCAGCCAGTCCGGATGACACCATAAGATCACCCACATCGTGCATATCTAAAAACAGGTTGATATGTTGGCTATTGTCGACTTCAGCCCACGCCTGGCGTAACTCCACTAACGTGTCCGGACCCGCTGTACTTATAAAATACGCACCGTCCTTAACCAGCACGCGGTTGATCTCAGCAACAAGCCCTTTAGCATCACTCAACCAGGGCAGCATCATATTCGAGACGACAAGATCGATACTGTCATCGGCCAACGGCAGGGGCCGGGACGCATCCAGACACACAAGTAACGGATTTCTCTGCCAGAACCTGCGATTCCCTGATGCATGATGCAAGCGAGACAAGCTAAGATCCGCGCCGACAACCGACGCACCCTTAAATTGCTGCTGCAGCAATTTAATGTGCCTCCCGTCACCAGTACCAAGATCAATTATCTTTGACGGTGACAATTTCAGCAGACTCAGCCTTTCGAACAACCGCTCTGCAATGGAGTCAAGGATTGTGCGTGACTCAGCGACAACAGATCTTGCCATTGCTCTTTTAAGCAGCTGTTGGTCAGGCATGAAGTCATGCAGTTCTGATTCGTCCACAGAAATCCGGTTTAGTACTGGGTGCAACCCCGATTCTACCTGCCTGCTCACTGGAACTGTTATGCGAATGGATTGGAGAGCAGACATGCTCGCTGCGGCGTTATGCGGCATACTCCCACCGATACTTCGCTTAGCGACCTGCCATACATGCAAGCCATTCAGATACTCATACCTTTAGCCGCCTACCTGATCGGCTCTGTTTCTGCGGCAATTATTGTTTGTCGATTAATGAAATTGCCGGATCCAAGATCGACTGGTTCTGGTAATCCCGGGGCCACCAACGTACTTCGTGTCGGTGGCAAAACAGCGGCAGCGATTACTCTGGCCGGAGATGCCCTGAAGGGTTTTATACCAGTGTTTATTGCCGCAAGGCTGGAAGCAACACCGTTAATAGTTGGCCTGACTGCACTGGCCGCGGTGCTCGGCCATTTATTTCCGGTGTTCTTTCAGTTCAAGGGAGGCAAAGGTGTTGCAACAAGCTTTGGTGCTATTTTTGGCTTAGCCTGGCTTGCGGGGTTACTAACACTGACAACATGGCTTGCCGTGAGCCTGATTTTTCGAATGTCTTCAGTGGCGGCACTAGTCAGCTTGTCGTTAATGCCACTTTACATATGGATCACAACAAAATCAGTGCCGCTGGTTATCTGCGGTGCGGTAATTACCGTGCTGGTGTACATAAGACACAAAGCAAACATCGTCCGCATTGTGAAAGGTGAAGAGCCGAGAATAACCGGCAAGAAGTCCTGACCTCTGGTTTTTTAAAGCACGTGCTGGGAGCCTG
Source organism: uncultured Granulosicoccaceae bacterium (assembly GCA_964409445.1). GTDB lineage: Bacteria > Pseudomonadota > Gammaproteobacteria > Granulosicoccales > Granulosicoccaceae. The sequence continues at coordinate 1,528 of CAYPDN010000213.1, read as the reverse complement.
GCTCTGTCATTTCCTGCAGTGCCCACCTCGGACGAACTGTCACGTCATTACCTGAACTCTCTCCGGCAAGCAGCCTGAACGCACCGGCGTAGGCAATCATTGCTCCGTTATCAGTACAGAATTCCAACCTTGGAAAGTAAAGCTCGCCATCAATCGACGCAATGGTTTCATCCAGCAGTGCCCGCAGTTTGCGATTAGCAGCAACACCACCGGCTACCACCAGTGTTTTTAGTTTTTCCTGCTTTAATGCCTTTCTGCATTTGATCGCCAATGCATCAACTGCTGCGATTTCAAATCCGGCTGCAATATCATTAACCGCAAGCGGGTCGCGATCGATTTTTTCAAACGCAGTAATCGCTGCGGTTTTTAAGCCACTGAAGCTGAAGTTGAGATCGGCACTTTTTGCCATTGGTCTCGGGTGGCCTGACTGCACTGGCCGCGGTGCTCGGCCATTTATTTCCGGTGTTCTTTCAGTTCAAGGGAGGCAAAGGTGTTGCAACAAGCTTTGGTGCTATTTTTGGCTTAGCCTGGCTTGCGGGGTTACTAACACTGACAACATGGCTTGCCGTGAGCCTGATTTTTCGAATGTCTTCAGTGGCGGCACTAGTCAGCTTGTCGTTAATGCCACTTTACATATGGATCACAACAAAATCAGTGCCGCTGGTTATCTGCGGTGCGGTAATTACCGTGCTGGTGTACATAAGACACAAAGCAAACATCGTCCGCATTGTGAAAGGTGAAGAGCCGAGAATAACCGGCAAGAAGTCCTGACCTCTGGTTTTTTAAAGCACGTGCTGGGAGCCTGGCTCTGTCATTTCCTGCAGTGCCCACCTCGGACGAACTGTCACGTCATTACCTGAACTCTCTCCGGCAAGCAGCCTGAACGCACCGGCGTAGGCAATCATTGCTCCGTTATCAGTACAGAATTCCAACCTTGGAAAGTAAAGCTCGCCATCAATCGACGCAATGGTTTCATCCAGCAGTGCCCGCAGTTTGCGATTAGCAGCAACACCACCGGCTACCACCAGTGTTTTTAGTTTTTCCTGCTTTAATGCCTTTCTGCATTTGATCGCCAATGCATCAACTGCTGCGATTTCAAATCCGGCTGCAATATCATTAACCGCAAGCGGGTCGCGATCGATTTTTTCAAACGCAGTAATCGCTGCGGTTTTTAAGCCACTGAAGCTGAAGTTGAGATCGGCACTTTTTGCCATTGGTCTCGGGAATTCGAATTTACTGCTGTCGCCGCTTAAGGCGGCTTTCGCCAAAGCGGGGCCGCCCGGGTACCCAAGGCCAAGCATTTTAGCGGTTTTATCAAACGCCTCGCCTACCGCGTCATCGAGTGTGTCACCGAGAAGCTGGTAACGACCCACGCCATCAACTTTAACAAGCTGAGTATGTCCGCCGGAAACCAGCAGGCAGACGAACGGAAATGATGGTGCCCTGACCTCAAGCATCGGAGCCAGCAAGTGCCCTTCCATATGGTGCACACCGAGTGCTTTGATGCCGAGCTGCCAGGCCAGTGCAC
>CAYPDN010000212.1:0-7001 GCA_964409445.1 uncultured Granulosicoccaceae bacterium | reverse complement strand
ATGAGACCTTCCTGCTCAGGCTGATAAATAGATTCGCGCCCGCCAAGATCATTGGATTGAGCCTGCTCTGAAGTCTTGCTCGTTGACTGTTGCATTCTTAATTTTCCTCGAAAAAAATACCGGATTGCGAATAGTTTTCTCACACCAGATAGTACTATCATGAGGCAATATCATGCGGTAATCCAGCAGTGGTTAAGAATCTGGCACGAAATCACTTTACAGGTGCACGCGCTGCTTTACCTGTCACGCTGGTCATAGCGAAATAGTGTGCAACTGAATCGACATCGATCTGAACCCGGCAAGCGTAAGCTGAGTGGTTACCGCGTGAGTTTGTCCCGGTATCGGTAATAAGCCACTGTCGCAGGCAAAAACCAGGGGTTGCCATTGTATAGCGGCCGGGTAGGAAATTTAATCGAATCAAAGCCGGTAATACCTTCTGTATTACCAAGCACTTTCTGGCCGGTTCGCATACCCAGATAACTGGCCATCGACACGCCGGAACCACAGTAACCCATCGCGTAGTGAATACCGTCCTGCTTGCCGGTGTGAGCCAGAGTATCGAACGTATAGGCAACAAAGCCCATCCACGAATGTGAAACGCGAACATTGTGCAATTCCGGAAACAGACGCACCATATCTGCGCGTAGTTTTGGTGCACTTTTAACCGGGTCTGTTTCATGGCTTGAAACCCTGCCACCAAACAAAATACGCTTTCGATCAGGAGACGCACGGTAGTAATAAACGACCTTGCAGGTATCACTGTATATACGATCGCTCGGCATAAGACGATCCATCACATCTTCTGCCAGTGGTTCGGTTGCAATGATATAACTGCCAATGGGAATCACCCGGCGACGCTGCCACGGTGAAATTTTTCCGGTATAACCATTAGTGGCCACAATGACATCTTTTGCCCAAACCTCACCACTTTCAGTCTGCAGTACAAAGCCGTCATTCTTTTCTTTAATATTTTGCACGGCACAATGTGGCACCACCTGTCCACCGGCTTCAATCACTTTGTTCAAAACACCCTGATGCATTGCAGCCGGATCTACCGCTGCATGATTTTCATACACCACTCCGCCATGGTAAGCATTGGTGCCTAGTTCCTGCTGTTGTTCCTCGCGCGGCACCACACGCATCGGTACCTCAAGACCCGGTACCTGATTGTTTACTTCTTCAGTTAATACACGGAACTGTTTTTTATTGTGTGCCGCATGAAACCGGCCGGCAACCCGGAACTCACAATCAATATTTTCTGACTGCACAAACTCCTGCAGCCAGCTTAATGCGTTATGACCTTCTTTAATAATGTTGAGCGCGACAGACTGGCCATGCCGCCGCGACAATTCAGAAAACCCGGGTTTGATACTGGTACTAATCTGACCACCATTGCGTGTACTGCATCCGAACCCTGCATCTCCCGTGTCGAATATTGCAGTAGATCGGCCACCACGCAGGGTAACCAGCGCTGCATTAAGACCGGTATAACCAGACCCGATAACCGCTACATCGATCTTTGCCGGTGGTTCAGATCGCGCAAGCGCTGGTCGTGGCGTTTTGTCCCACCAATAGGGACTGGTTTTAAGATCATCAGTGAACAGGTTGTTTGCCATAGATACTTAAGCTCGGTATTGCTTCATACGATCTGTTGCAATGCACAAATGTGTTCCTTGCGAACACCACAGCAGCCACCAATTACCTGTACTCCACGATCCATCCATCGTCTGGCTGCATCCGCGTAATCAGTCGGAGAAATTGTATCATCGTAGATCGCTTCGCCAGTCTCTTCGAATTCACAGACATGTGCATAAACGCCTGTTGCACCGTTCCAGTATTTTTCCAGTATGTCTAAACATCTGTCTATATGCTCCACCTCTGTGTGCATGATGTTGACCAGGGGCACATTCTTTTCAACAAGAACAGCGACAGCATCAACCAGTGACTCACCATCCAGCAAGCACATTTCACCGTTGACAGGTTCCACAGACAAACCCACCCAGACGGGTAAACCACTGGTTTGTGCACCATCTATACAGGCTCTTAATCGATCAATATTGATAAGCATTTCCAGCATAATCAAATCACAACCTGCGTTGGCCATTAACACTGCCTGATCACGGCTGTTTACCTCCAGTTCTTCCATAGAAGGTTTGTTTTCAGTCCAGATCCAGTGAGTAATGCCGCCGGCAATCAGCACGTCAGATTTGCCGCTGTTAGCTCGTGCTAGCTGAGCCAAACGTACTGACTCGTTGGTTAACTCTTCAAATTTATGTTCTATTCCGGCAGAGCGCAACGCGTGACGCGACGAGCTGAAAGTGTTGGTTATAATAATTTCTGCACCGCACTCGATGTAATCCTCATGTATCTGCCGAACTATTTCGGGATGCGATAATGTCGCCCCTGTGTTCCAGGTATTCATAACCTGCGGGGCGCCGCGCCGCTCGCACTCGGTTCCAGTGGCACCATCTATCAGAATTTTTTCACCATTTTCAATGCGCTGGATGATTGATTGATATCTTGCAGTAGTCATGGAATTACCCTTTACAAAAGCTAACCGATTTTACGGGTTCTTGGTAGTTGCTCTGTCTTAGCCTGAATGTCCGACAAATAGCGCCCGTGTCCTTCAATCAATGGCACCGAGTCTCCGTCACCGGTGGTTCCATGCGGTGCCAGCTGATCACAAAACCGGTTAAGTACAGCGCCTTTGGGAACGTTTTCAACAGCAGTTATATCACTCATCGCGTTTACTGCCATCCCTTATGGAATCGTTCGGTCGATACCACGAACTATATTCTTTTCCGCATCAAAAAACGGCACATCAACTATGTCGCAATCGTGAACTGAACCGTCCGGAAGTTGGAGTTGCAGAGCCCGGCCAATCCAGTCACCTGGCTTATAAAACCGTGCATAGCCAATACCCAGACCCAAAGTCGGTGAAGGCACACCGGCTGTTATATGCCCTACCGCAGTTCCGTTATCAATAATTGAGGCACCGGCTGCCGGTGTTTCGGTCTTACAGGTGCAGCCCATTAGCAAGGAGCCCTGATCACAGCTTTGCAGTGCATCGCGACCGATAAAATCACTCTTGTCCATATCTATCACCGCACCAAGGCCTGCCTCAAACGGCGTCATGCTTGAATCCATATCTGTCAGATTGCCGAGGATACCTGCTTCTATACGGCGAATGGTCATTGCACGGGTGGACGAAAACTCCATACCGAATGGTGACCCAGCGGTTATCAGGTGATCCCACAGTGCCAGATGATCCGTGTTCTCGCCGTCGCAATAAATTTCAAAGCCGAGCTCACCGGTAAACCCAGTTCTTGAAACATAAAGCTTCTGCCCGCCAATGCTGAAGTAGCCGGAACGAAAGTAATTAAGCTGTTCGTCCACAGTGCCATCGGAGGCCGCTTTCATAATATCTAATGAGGCAGGCCCTTGAATTTGCAGTACACGGGATTGCGGGTCAGAAATGGTTACGTTAAACCCGCCACTATGTGCCAGTAGCCAGGCTTCGAACGGACCATCTGCCTGTACATACCAATAGCGGTCCGGGCCGAGCTTGAATATCACACCGTCCATAAATACTCCACCCTGTGGTGTACAGGCAATGGCGTACAGGCCTCTGCCTTCCTGCAACGGTGTAATTTTGCGTGCCAGTACTTTTTCGAGAAACGCACAGGCATCGGGACCACTGATTTCAACCGGCTTTTCCGGTACATCAAAAATCAATGCCTTTCTGCGCAGCGTCCAGTATTTCTCTAACGGATCTTCACCGAGATATATCGGAAAATAGCGACCGGCATACACACCACGAACCATTTTTTCGCTGTTCGTGCGCTCTATGAAAGGTGATTCTTGAAATCTTCGCGCGCTGACCTGCACTGTGTTTTCAAGATCTGAGGCTTCCTGCAAATTGTTCATAATGCCACCGTGCCGAATAGTCGTCGAAAGTGTAGCACTCTTATAATTTCACTAATTTACAGTGCACCGCTGTAGCTTCATCGACACTGATTTGTGTTGATTTTTCAAAAACGGATGGGTCGCGCACTCCTGCTTTTACCCTTCCAGCAAATAGTCCCTACAAGGATTTTGCTTCGCATGTTCTTGTCGTATGCAGCAACTTATTTCTGGTTACAATGCCAACAAAGCAGCTGTGCTTTAGCAGGATAACTATTGAACACACGACCGAAAAGGAGATCCAGGCGACGCAACGGTCAGGAACCCGTGGCACAACCTCGTGCGCCCTACATACAGAGAAAAATCGACACATACAATGTGCTGTCTGAAGAAGGTCTCTGTCTGATTGAACAGAACGCCGATCAGATACTGCAAACTACCGGTATGGAGTTTGTCGATGACCCGCAAATTCTGCAGATTTTTAAAGACGCCGGATGTGAAGTTAAAGATTCACGAGTAAGGTTCGAGCCAGGCTTCTGCCGCAAAACAATTCAGGCAACTGCACCTGCGAGTTTTTATCAACACGCCAGAAACCCGGACAACAATGTACTGATAGGTTCAAACGCCACAGTACTGTGCCCGTCATGGGGCCCTCCTTTCGTACACGACCTTGATAACGGTCGACGTTACGCCACTTACGATGATTTTAAAACTCTGGTAAAACTGCATCAGACGATTCCATGGTTACATCACTCAGGTGGTGTCGTTTGCGAGCCAGTAGATTTGCCTGCCAATAAAAGACATCTGGATATGCTGCACGCACACATCCAGTATTCAGACCGGGCATTTATGGGTGCATTTATAGGCGCTGAACGAGCTGGTCATTCCATAGACATGGCGCGTATTCTTTTTGGTGAAGAGACGGTTGCCAATAACCCCGTGTTGTATTGTGTTTCAAATACCAACGCACCACTGGTGATGGATGCGAATATGTCTGGTTCACTCAAGACATACGCTGCTGCCAATCAACCCGTTGCCTGTACACCCTGGGTTTTAACTGGTGCTATGAGCCCTTGCACAGTAGCCGGTACCCTTGCACAGGTTCTGGCCGAAGCACTGGCTTGTCTTTCACTGGTGCAGCTTATCAAGCCGGGTGCACCATGTCTGATGGGTAGCTTCGCATCGACGATGTCTATGCAATCCGGCAGCCCGACTTTCGGCACCCCTGAAGCTGGCCTTATGGTGTTAGCGGCAGGTCAGTTAGCACGGCGACTAGGCGTGCCATTACATACAGTTGGTACGCTCTCTTCTTCCAAACTACCCGATGGTCAGAGTCAGCAGGAAGGCACCTGGGGATTGATGATGGCCATGTTTGCCGGAGCCAATGTTATAAATCATGCGACCGGCTGGCTGGAAGGCGGCCTTACTACAAGTTTTGAAAAAACTCTGGTCGATGCTGATCTGTGTGGAAAACTAGCGCGCTTTTTTGACGGTATAGACTTAAGTGAAAACGCACAGGCTATGGATGCAATCGCGGCAACCGGCCCCGGCCAGCATTTTCTGGGTTCAGATCATACACAGCTAAACTTCATGTCAGCGCTGTTCAGACCAGACACACCTGACAATAATTCGTTTGAACAGTGGACTGCAGACGGAGAATTAGACTCAGCGCAAAGAGCAAACAAACTGCTGAAACAACGGCTCGAAGAGTATCAGCAACCAGCACTCGATCCTGCCGTTGACGAAGCACTGAAAGACTACATCGCTCGCCGCAAGGCAGAAAAACCTGATGTAAATTACTACTGATGAAAACCGCAGTCGTCATCGGTGGAGGTGCTGTCGGGTTAAGTGTCGCCTATCACCTGAGTTGCCGCGGTGCGCGGAATGTGGTTTTGCTTGAACGCCACCAGTTAACTTCAGGCACCAGCTGGCATGCAGCCGGAATTGTCGGACCACTGCGTGCAACACCAAACATGACTCAGCTTGCCATGTATGCACACGAGTGTTTTACAACGCTCGAAAGGAAGACCGGCCTGGCCACTGGCTACAAACGCACCAGTGGTTACTGGCTGGCACGAAAAGCCGAACGAATGGACGAGCTCAAACGCATTGTAGCTCTCGGCAATCACTTTGGTTTGAACTGCGAAGTGCTAAGTGCAAAGCAACTGTCCGATGAATTGCCGTTTCTCGATGTTGCAGAGCATGCCGGTGGTATTCGTGTAGCGGAAGACGCCAACGTAAATCCGGTCGATCTGTGTATGGCCTACGCAAAAGCTGCAAGGGATAACGGAGTACAGATTCGAGAGAATTGTGAAGTGGCAGATATAGTCGTTGAAAGCGGTCAGGTGAATGGAGTCAGGCTCGCAGACGGCACCGTGATTGATACCGATACTGTTGCACTTTGCGCCGGAGCATGGAGCAAACCGCTGGCAGCGGGCGCCGGTCTCGATTTGCCGCTGCAGGCAGTAGAACACATGTACGTGGTCACCGAGCCCGTGAATACAGCAATAGATCATCCAGTACCCGATCCTTTCCCGGTAATTAGAGATCTGGACAGAGGAATTTATATAAAAGGTGACAGCGGCGGTAAACTGGTCATGGGTGGTTTCGAGCCTAATGCTAAATGTTGGGATGGCTACAGCAACACCGGTAAACAACCCTACATTGAGCTACCCGAAGACTGGACGCAGTTTGCACCTTTTATGGATGCAGCGCTAGAACTGATGCCAGAGTTAAACAATACCGGTGTGCAGCGATTTATGAACGGACCGGAGAGCTTCACTGCAGATACCAAACCACTGGTGGGACAAGCGCCGTTAACAGATGGCTTGTATGTAGCGGCCGGTATGAATTCCGTGGGCATCATGTCGTCAGCCGGAATTGGACGCGTACTTGCCGACTGGATAATAGACAAGCGCGCGCCATCAGATCTGTGGGAGGTCGATGTTGCACGCTGTCATCCCGCTACAGCAACTGATACACATATGCAGCATCGCATGCAGGAAGCGGTGTCCGATCTATTTGCAATGCACTGGCCGTACAAGCAACAAAACGCCGGCAGATTTTTACACACTTCTGTTCTGCATGATCGATGGGAT
>CAYPDN010000211.1:0-7022 GCA_964409445.1 uncultured Granulosicoccaceae bacterium | reverse complement strand
TCCAGCTTTCTTTGGGAAACAGCTTCTTTAAATCTAGTTCGGTCTGAGTGACATTTTTACCTTTGCTGAGTCCCCATCGCTGCGCCAGCCGGTGTATATGTGTATCTACTGGAAAAGCAGGCACCCCGAAAGCCTGGCTCATAACCACAGAGGCTGTTTTGTGCCCTACTCCGGGTAGCGCCTCCAGCGCTTCAAAAGACTGAGGCACCTCACCGCCATGCTGGTCGAGAATTATATTAGACAGCTCAACAATCGCTCGTGACTTGCGTGGTGAGAGACCGCAGGGCTTGATAATTTTCTCAACATCAATCGCCTTTTTAGCAGCCATATCGTGCGGGTTATCTGCAAGAGTAAACAACGCAGGAGTGACTTCATTGACTCGTTTATCAGTACACTGCGCAGACAACAACACTGCCACCAGCAAGGTATAGGCATCAGTATGGTCTAACGGTATTGGTGTTTCCGGATACAGTTCCTCAAGCCGCTGGCGCACATAGTCTGCACGTTCCTGCTTAAGCATTCTCTTTACCACCATGTATTTCGCGCTGGCGTTCTACCGAAATAATATTACGCAACTGGCGAAGCTTATCCATCAATGTAACTAGCTGTTCAATACTGTTGATATTAACGGTAATACTCATATGCGCCGTCAGGTCGGTGGTGTCAGTTCGGGTGTTAAGAGCCGAGACGGTCACGCCCTGATTGGTAATGGATGATGTGATATCACGCAACAATCCCTGCCTGTCATAAGCGACCAGCTCAAGACCCGCCTGATACTCTCCGATGGATTCACCACCCCAGTCAACCTCTACCAGGCGCAGTTGTTCATGAGACCTTAAGTTCAGAATGTTATTGCAATCGCGACGATGCACAGTGACACCCTTGCCGCGAGTAATAAAACCAATGATTGGATCATATGGCACGGGACTACAACAGGCTGCCATCTGTGTTAGCAAACTGCCGACTCCTGCGACTTCTATTGCATCATCTTTGCTGCGACGCGCCTTGCGTGTCCGCGGTGCCGCTTCTAACTGTAGCTCAGGTGCCAGCAACGCATTGATAGCGGTCGCCACTTTAGAGTGACTGATATCACCTCGGCCAATTGCTCTGTATAGGTTCTCCGGTTTTTCAAAACTCAGCCGACGCGCCAGTGCATTGTAATCGAGCCCGCGTGCATTGAGTCGTTTGACCTCCCGCTCGACAATAGCTTTGCCATCTTCAAAATGAGCTTCCTGATCGCGAACGTTAAACCATGCACGGACTTTTCCACGCGCCCGAGTGGTTTGCAGAAAACCAAGCGACTTGTTCATCCAGTCACGACTCGGGTTGGCAAGCTTTCCTGTAAGCACTTCTACCTGGTCACCATTCTCAAGTTTATGGCCCAGTTGCACAATACGACCGTTCACTTTAGAGCCGCGGCAGCGGTGCCCTATCTCTGTGTGAACATGATAGGCAAAGTCCAGTGAGGTCGAGTTGGCTGGCAAATCAATCACTTCACCCTTTGGTGTAAACACATAGACGCGATCTGCAAAAACATCTGTATTGAACGCCTCAAGCAGGGTTTCGTCGTTAACCTCTTTGCTGTCGAGTAGTGTACGCAGTGAGTTAATGCTTTTCTGTAAACGCGTATCCTGACCACTGCCTTCTTTATAACGCCAGTGCGCGGCAATCCCGAGCTCCGCCTCTTCATTCATGTGCCTGGTGCGGATTTGTATTTCTACAGCTTTACCGTTGGGCCCGATGATGGCGGTGTGCAGCGATTGGTAACCGTTCTCTTTCTTGTTGGCGATGTAGTCATCAAACTCACCCGGCAGGTGTTGCCAGTTACTGTGAACAATACCCAATACCGAGTAGCACTCCTGCAATGTGCCAACCAGTACCCTGACCGCACGTACATCAAAGAGGTCAGATACCTCAACCCGCTTGCGTTGGGTTTTTTTCCAGATGGAATACAGATGCTTGGGACGACCAACAACTTCAATAGTCTCATGGCCGCCGTCATGTAGTTTCGCGACTAACAGTTCGACAAAATCGCCAATGTACTTTTCGCGATCCTCACGGCGCTCTTCAAGTGACTTGGCTATGCGCTTGTAAATTTCCGGTTCGAGTAGTCGGAAAGACAGATCCTCAAGCTGCCATTTTAACTGTGCAACACCAAGCCGGTTTGCCAGAGGTGCATATACTTCTAACGTATCTCTGGCAACAATACGCGCATCGTCTGTTGGTTGCCGCAATAGTCTTTTAATACGGCAAACGCGAAATGCCAGTTTTACCAGCAGTGCACGAACGTCCTCCATCATAACCAGGATCAGCTGCCGGACCCGCTCAGCCTGCCTGCTGTTACCCGTCTGATCGTCGGCACGACCGGCAACGTTAAAACTGTTCAGCCAGCGAACGTTCTTGATCAGCATCATCTGCTGTGCGGTGACCTCGTCCGCTATAGACTCGAGACTCACGCCATGCCGTGCCGTTGATCCACCAAGAATGGCGGCAACTATTGTGTGATGATCCGATCCGAGTTCTTTTAATAGCCCAGCTGCTTCGAAGCGGTCGGTCAGTGAATCGGGACCCGCCACTCCTGCAACCAGCGCAATAGTTTTTTCTAGCTGCGCCCTTTGTTTTTCACTACTTCCGGGCTTATCACTACTTCCGGCACTCAGATACTGCAACGTCTTTTCAGGCGTTGTAAGTTGGTCGAGATCAGGTTCGTACGAGTGTCGCATATAACAGGATTATACCTGTGATTGCAGCACCGCAATCGGTAGTTGATTCAATACAGGCCTGGTCGCAAGCTTGCCTGCAATGAGGACCCCTGCAATACCAGCGGCAATACCGACAACCCAAAGCACCGGATTAAACTCGTAGGACAACTCCATCACCCGCTCAACTATCAGCCAGCCAATGACCGCGGCAACCGTCGAGGCGATTAAGCCTGCCAGCACACCAATAAGCGTAAACTCCCGTGTTGTACTACTGGCAAGATAAGCTCTTGATGCACCCAGGGTTCGCAAAATCGCCGCTTCGCGAAAACGTTCGCGCCGGCTCGCAAGCACTGACGCCCACAGTACCAACAAGCCTGCAAGTAGCGTAAATACAAACACATACTGAACAGCAAGGGCCGCGCGATCAATAATGCCGGTAACTCGATCTATCATGGTGCCAATCTCAACCACAGTAATACCACCGTGCTTACTGACCAGTTCACGAATAAACTCACCCTGTCGATCAGGCACGTAAACGCTGCTGACAAAGCTTGCAGGTTTGTCCTCAAGCCCCAGTGGTGTGCCCACTACAAAGAAGTTAACCGCAAAAGATTCCCAGTCTACTTTACGAATATTATTGACCTGCCCGGTCATCAGTTTATCTGCAATTCGGAACTGTAAGTCGTCGCCAATACCAATGCCAACATCACTGGCGAAATCTTCCTCAATTGAAAACAACGGCATGTCAGGGTCAGCGCCCCACCACTCCCCCTCTATGATTTCATTATCGTCTCTCTGCTCAGCAAGATAAGACAGGTTATGATCACGATCGGCAAAACGTTCAGCGTGTCGATCATCAAAGTCGTACTCATCGAGTGGTGTACCGTTAATTGATTCAAGTCTGGCTCGAATCATTGGATAGACTGCGTTGTTTTCAATCCCACGACTATCGAGAAACTGCTGCACACTCTGCACTTCTTCCGGTTGTATGTTTACCAGAAAAAAGTTTGGCGCATCATCAGGTATTTGCCTTTCCCAGGTGCCAAGTACATCGTTTCGCACCAGCGTGAGTAACAGTATTGCAAGCAAACCAACACTAAACGCTGCTATCTGCAAACTGACACTCGCAGGTCGCCTGCGCAAACTTTCAAGCGCTCGACGCAGGTAGTCCGACTCTACTCTGACAGAAAGCTCAACAAGTAACCTCGATATTACTACCAGAATAAAGAGCACGAGCAACATGCCTAACAGCAATAACAGACCAAGCTTCCAATCCCGAGTCAGCCACATAAGCAAGAGGCCGAGTGCAATTAATGCACTCGACAAAGCCAAAAGTACTGAAGGCTGTGCAACTGGCAGGTCGCGACGCAACACTTGTAGTACCGGTGTATCAATGGCGCGTACCAGCGATGGCAGACAAAAACCAACCAGAGCGAGAACTGCGCACATAAAACCACCGAACAATGGGGTTAATGAAGGTGATGGCAGGTCTGCTGCAAACCACTGGCTAAGCAGCGAAGACAAACCAAACTGTGCAAGGAAACCAACGATGCTGCCAGTAACAGCCGCCATCAGCGCTATAACACCAAGACGTATCAACACCACCCGCAGGACAGTGTTAGAACTGGCGCCAAAGGTACGCATTAGCGATCCGGTATTCATATCGCGCTCCGCAATTTGTCTGGCCGCCAGTGCTACTGCAGCGGAGGATAACAACACCGCGACTGCAGCTGCGAGTCCTAAAAATCTTCTCGCATTGATCAGTGCGGATTGCACTGCCGGTCGACCTTCACCAACGGTGCGCAGCCGGATATCGGGATCATCAGTCGCTGTCACCCATGCGGCAAACGAACTTACCTGCGATTCACTGCCAGCTACCAGCAATCGATAACGCGCGCGACTCCCTTCACCCAGCAAGCCGCTACTATCGAGATCCAGCGTGTTCATCATCAGTCGCGGGGCCATCTGAAATACATCAGCGGAGCGATCAGGCTCAAAAGCAATTAGCGCTGAAATTGGCATTTTCAAATCACCCAGCAGCAGTGTGTCACCAACGGCTACCTGCAAACTACCGGCAAGTCGCGGATCTATCCAGACAGTGCCGGCTTCAGGTGCATCGCTCGCATCGTATTCGATACCGTACAACTCCGCTGTCAGTTTTATCTCACCGCGCAGCGGGTAGCCTGAACTGACTGACTTTACCGATACCAGACCTGTCTCACCCGACTCTGTCAGTACTACGCTCGGGAACTCGGTCACGTCTGCAGTTTGTAGTGAATCTGCGACAGTTTGATCACGTACGGCCTGGCTAATGGGGGAGCGTGAACGTACGACTGCGTCCGCGGCTAACAGGGTTGCCGCTTGTCCTGCCATAGCACGCTCTACCCGATTGGCAAAAAAACCAACCGATGTCACTGCAGCGACGGACAAGATAAGTGCAAAGATCAACACCAGATATTCTGACAAACGGAACTCGCGACGCAGCTGTCGCATCGCAAGTCCGAAGTCACGAACAAGGTTATTGCTATTGCCATTTGCGGCGTTACTGTGAGCGTTCACTGCAAGCGTCCATCGTGCATAGACAACACGCGATCACAGCGATCTGCAAGGCCTGGATCATGTGTAACCAGCACCAGTGCGGTGTTGTGTTCAGCGCGCAGCCGGAACATCAGATCGATAATCCGATCTCCGGTAGCGCGATCGAGGTTGCCGGTGGGCTCATCAGCAAACAAAACAGTCGGTGTAACTACAAAAGCGCGAGCTACAGCAACTCGTTGCTGTTCACCACCGGATAGTTGTGCAGGCAGGTGACCCAATCGATCTTCAAGCCCGACAGCGGCCAGTTGTTGATGTGCGCGCGATTTGGCATCGGCAATGTTCGCAAGCTCAAGAGGCAACATGACATTTTCAAGGGCACTCAATCCCGGTAGCAACTGGAATGACTGAAAAACAAATCCGACAGAACCTGCACGCACCGCAGCACGTCCGTCTTCGTCCAGTGTATGCAGAGGTTGATCCTGAAGTAATACAGAACCGGATGATGCCGAATCAAGCCCCGCGAGTACACCGAGTAAGGTTGACTTACCAGAACCGGACGGCCCGACAATCGCCAGCACCTCGCCAGGTGCGAGATCCAGATCTACACTATCCAGAATGGTGAGCTCGCCTTCTCCGGTGGGAACACTTTTGCAAACATCGCGTGCGGTAATGATCAAAATTGATAATGCCCGTTGATAATGGTTGTACTGAATGCATTTAACATTCTAATGTACAGATTGGAACACAGAGTAAATTTGAAGGTTTTCCGCAAGCCGTGAAAACTGCCAGTAAGTTGCCCTCAACATTGACAGACAAGAGAGTGTTACGTTCAGTCGATTTCGTCGCCTCTACAGCAACACTCAACAACGTGAAAGATAATAGTTGATATGAATAATTCAAGCCGTGTAAATCACCTGCTAGTCAGATTAATGACCCTGCCCGTATTGCTGTGGCTCTCAGTTGCAAGTGTGCATGCAGAAAGCCAGTCGCAGGATACCGTTCTGGTCCTTGGTGACAGTATCAGTGCTGCCTACGGGCTTTCAATCGAAGAAGGCTGGGTAGCTCAATTGCAGGATACACTCGATGAAAACGAGATTGCACTGAAAGTTATCAACGCCAGTGTCACCGGTGACACAACCGCAAATGGTCTCGGCCGGCTTAAAAGTCTGCTCAACGAGTACAAGCCTCGAATGCTGATTATCGAACTCGGTGGCAACGATGGCTTACGGGGTCTGTCAGTTAAAAACTTAAAGGCAAACCTTATCTCGATGGCAGAGCTCGCGAACGACTTTGGCGCTATCCCTGTAGTTGTGTCCGTGCAGCTTCCCGGCAATTACGGCAAAGCGTACAACAAGCTGTTCGCCAACGCCTTTGCCACCGCAGCAGAAGAAACAAACGCAGCACTTGTACCTTCACTGTTTGCAGGTATGGACGCATCTGCAGAATGGTTTCAGACAGATGGCATTCATCCGAGCGCAAAGGCTCAGCCGCTGATGCTTGCGAATGTATGGAAGGTTATTGAACCGCTGCTGGAAGAGTCAGTGGTGCAATAGGTCGTTTGTTGCGGTTAGCGATAGCTCTAGACAATTTGGCTGCTGTTCTGCACGACCTGATTCACCAGACCGTATTCAATAGCCTCATCGGTATCCATCCATTTATCGCGCTCGATATCCAGACGTACTCGATCGATGTCAGTGCCGGTACGATTACTAATTACCTGTGCTAAGCGCTCACGCATCTTGACGATTTGTTCTGCCTGAATCGCAATATCAGAAGCACTGC
>CAYPDN010000210.1:0-7061 GCA_964409445.1 uncultured Granulosicoccaceae bacterium | reverse complement strand
TCCTGACACTCCAGACATTCCCGGCGGCGGCGAATCTGGTCGTTATCGCCACTCAAACGTGAGTCGATAACTTTAGTATCCATTGCACCGCAGAAGGGGCATCTCATGCCATGTCACCTGCCAAATAGCTAAAATTAAAGAGTTCCCCATTGTACCAAACCGCGCTGCCGACTAACATTCAAACAACAGAAATACGCGCGAAAACACGTAAAAGAGGTTATCATCAGTGCACTGCTAAGTCGTATTTCACTACGGCCCATCTTTTCAGTTCGCGTGCCGGTTCGTATCCCGGTTCGCCGCTTAAGGTCACGCACCCACAACTATTCACTTTGCAGGAGATATTTACCATGACCGATCCAGTTCGCATTGCTATTACCGGTGCCGCAGGACAAATCTGCTATTCAATGCTTTTCCGCATTGCATCCGGCGGTATGTTCGGCCCCAAGCAACCTGTAGTGCTCCAGTTGCTGGAAATTCCACAGGCAATGAAAGTTCTGGAAGCAGTCAAAATGGAGCTCGATGATTGCGCGTTCCCGCTGCTGGCAGAGACAATCTGCACAGACGATCCAAAAACCGCTTTCACAAACATTGACGTCGCACTGTTCGTCGGCGCAAAACCGCGCGGTCCGGGTATGGAAAGAAGTGACCTTCTGAAAGACAACGGCAAAATATTCAGCTCGCTCGGAAAAATCATGAACGAAGTTGCCAACCCGGACGTAAAAGTATGCGTTGTCGGTAATCCTGCCAACACCAACGCCTACATCCTGAAAGCCAACGCACCAAAACTTAACCCACGCAACGTAACAGCGCTCACAAGACTCGACCACAATCGCGCTATCAGCCAGCTCGCTGCAAAAGTCAGCTGCAGCGTACCGGATATTAAAAAGATGGTTATCTGGGGCAACCATTCGACAACTCAGGTCCCTGATATTTCCTACTGCAAGGTTGCTGGCAAAGATGCCTCGGGCATGGTGGATCAGGCATGGGCCCGTGAAGAGTTTATCCCGACAGTTGCCAAACGCGGCGGTGCCGTAATCGCAGCACGCGGTTCTTCAAGTGCTGCATCTGCTGGTAACGCTGTGGTCGACCACATGGCCACCTGGATCAACGGTACTGACGGCGACGACTGGACAAGTATGTGTGTACCATCTGATGGCAGTTACGGTATCAAAGAAGGATTGATTTACAGCTATCCGGTTACCTGCAAGAACGGCGACTGGGAAATTGTTCAAGGCCTTGAAGTGAGTGATTTCATTCAGGGCAAAATGAAAGAAAGTGAACAGGAACTAATGGAAGAAGCAGAAGCTGTGAAGGAAATGGTATAACGTCATTACGCGAGTCTGCTCTGTACCGCTTATTGGTACAGAGCAACACTTGTTAAATTCGAGTACACCACGCCAGAGCCAACACCATAATCTTCGGTAAAAGCCAGGTTGGTTAAATCAGGTCAAGTTATACCAGGGTCAAAGACTCAGGTTACAGCGTCAGTACTCTTACTACTCTTTCCACTATCCTGCTTTACAAGCCTGACAAATCGCCATAGCAGCAGTACCGCCAGCACTCCGAGGTAGGCAGTTGGTTCGAGCAGTTCGTTTGCCCTGACCTGCCAGATAAAGTGCACTACCGCCAGTACTGCCAGTATGTACACCCAGCTATGCAACTTCTTCCATTTGCGCCCAAGCTTACGAGTCGCAAATCGATTGGATGTCACGGCAAGTATAAGCAGTCCGATCCAGACAATAATGCCGAGCGTGATGAACTTCTTCTCGACAATTGCACTTAACGAATCACCGACATTAAGTCCCTGATCCAGTGCGAACCAAACTAGCAAGTGCACTGTGGCATAGAAAAAAACGAACAGCCCAAGCATACGCCTGAGTTTGGCAACACCGGGCCATTTGAAAATAAACTGCGCCGGTGTCACGCACAATGTTATCAGCAACAATCGCAAACCCCATTCGCCACTCATTAATAACAATGACTCAACCGGGTCAACAAACTTGCCGCTTGCAACTCCAAACACCGCCATACCGAAGGGTATCAGGCAGGCGACAAACACCAGTGGCTTCAGCAGTCGACTGTAATTGAAGCTTACACCTGACATAGCCGATTTTTCTTGCGTGTGATTCTTTGAGGCAACACGAGTATTCACTGTAGTACGGCTCCCAGTGGTGTGGTTGCAGCTATCGATCCGAAAACAACTACTTAGAAGTTCTTTTCCAGATCCATTCCAGCATACAAACCAGCTACTTCGTCCGCATAGCCATTGAATAATTCAGTTTCACGTTTTTCAGAGAACAACGCACTGAAGCCACTACTCTTACTATCAAGCCGACGCTCTTTCGCCTGACTCCAGCGAGGGTGACTAACTTCCGGGTTCACATTAGAAAAGAACCCATACTCACGAGGCGCAGAAATGTTCCAGCTTGTCTTCGGCTCCTGCTCCACAAAATTTATACTGACAATTGACTTTATACTCTTAAAACCATACTTCCACGGCACCACAAGTCTAAGCGGTGCACCGCTTTGCCCCGGCAGTTCCCTGCCATATAAACCGACCGCCATTAATGTTAACGGGTGCATTGCTTCATCAATACGCAAACCTTCGGTGTACGGCCACTGCAGTACCGGAAATTTCTGACCTGGTAAATTAGCCGGATCAAGAATCGTTTTAAACTCGACATACTTCGCTTTACTGTTCGGCTCAAACCGCTTTAGCAGATCACCCAGTGGAAAACCCACCCACGGAATAACCATTGACCATGCCTCAACGCAGCGCAAACGGTATACCCGTTCTTCCAGGGCGTGTGGCTTTAAGATATCTTCAAGCGCGAACTTGCCACCTTTCTCACACTCGCCACCTACTTCTACTGTCCACGGCTCTGTCACCAGCTTGTCGGCATTTTTTACCGGGTCGCCTTTATCGGTTCCCAATTCATAAAAATTGTTGTAAGTCGTCGCCTGTTCCAACGTTGACTGATTTTCATCTGTGCTACCGGGCCATTTTGAAATATCGCTAAAATCCGCCGCTGCCGCATTGACTCTCTCCGGCATCATTATTCCGGTGCCGGCAGCACCAAGCCCAAGCCCTGCCGCCTGCAGAATCACTCTGCGTTGGCGAAAAACACTTTCCGGAGTTATCTCTGAGGAATTAATGGTTGATTTGAATTTCGAGGCCATGCACATGTTCCAATTTGGTGTATCAAGGTTAAGTCGGGCGAGAAAACCAGCGTATGCCGATGAACCTCGCACGATTTTTGAATTAACAAGGCTGCGCTCGCAAATGCCAAAAAGCCAGCGCACCCGTATTCTAGTGGAAAATCGGTAACAAATTACTAACAGAATAGATGAGAATTTCTAATCCACTGCTAACCTTACTCGTATTGGCCCTGTTTCTGCCAATCGGAGTCCGGCTGCTCAGCTTCAGTAGCCTGACATAGGCGACTAATAGAAACCAGAACCGAGCTTATCTCAGAAGCCTGAACCTATGACATCAGTAGCCGCAAACCGTATCCATCCGACTATCCGTCAAGCTCATAATCGTGAAACAGGCGATCAACGTAATACGAAAAGTCCCGCACAGCAAGAGAAGCTTCTGCGTACTGCCAACTTGTCCAACTGGAAAAGTGACAGAGCGGATATCCAGCTCATGCCGTCATCCTGTATCGATAACTATCAGGACTTAGTCATTCGGGGTAACCCCGTTCAATTGTTACCGATAGAGTCGGGTCTGGCCACCAGGTTCGCAACCGCAGACGCAGGTGCGATGGCTACCAGGCATCAGGCCGGTAAACTCGCTTTGCGTTGCAGAAAACTTGAAGTTGAAACCTCACCTGCAAGCCAACCGATTCGTTACAACTTATACCTCGCTGCAGGATTCGTTGTGTACGAAGTGAACGGTGAGACCACACGTGCTCCGATTCTATTAATACCGATCAGCATAAGCAGACTGCGTGGTCGCGGCAGCAGTTATGTCATCAAATATCAAAACGGTGCACCTTTTAGAGTAAACCCCCATATTACCGAGCTGTGTACTACACACATCGAACCACTGCTTAAGCCGTTTGCAAGTACAACAGATCTTCGACAATACCTGCGTACCATAAAAAACCGATTACACGCAGATACCAACTGCAAGATCAGCGCAAACACCGGCATCATGAGCCTGCAATCAGAAGTGCTGACCGAGCTCAGTAAAGAAGAACTTGTAGATCTTGAACTTGAACGTACAAAACCGGGTATAGAATTCAAGCCATTGCCTTCAACACCCGCTGCATTTGATCCGCAGCTTGCAATAAGAATTCTCAGATTTATAGAACCTGACAATCTACTCACAGCCCTGCAAAACTTTAGAGGGCAGTCACAAAATAACTTCACGCCAATTCTCGACGCAGACCCGAACATCGATGCGACTACGCTCGAAAAATATCACAACTGTGCCGCATGGTTAATAGATGTTGGCCTTGGGCATTGGAAGCTCAGGAACATCGCCGCTCTACCCGCACGTGTCGAGAGAATGGCAGCCAGCATTAATAAGCTGTGGTCAAATACCTACTATCAAAAACACATACGAGATGACTTTAAAACCATAGATATGTTGTTTCGATTAAACCGCACAAAAGGAAAGATATTAAATTCACCACCCGAAATGCAGCATCATGCAATCTCGCAACATGCAGATGCTAATACTCAGGTGTTGTTACAGAAAGCAAAAATACAGGCTTCAGCTTTGGAGCAGGAAGTCGCGAACATTCACGAAACATTTCACATGAGTGCTGTGCCATCCAGCGAAGCATTGCACAAGCTAATTAAAACTATTTCAAAGCGTGACGAAGAATCGCAGCTCACTAATCCTAATTACTTCAGAGCCAGGCACAAGTTAAACGAGATACTCAAACACCACAATGGCGTTCTGACGGACAACGATCTCAATCGTCTGGACAGCCTTGCCAAAACGCTTAAGTTCGCAGAACTCTTTAGTGATGATGCTTACTACCAGCGAAACTTTGGCTCTCTCTTCAAAGGAACAGACACAAACTGGCAGCGACTCGACTCAGTTGTAAACTACATTCACTCGCTGGCTCAGGATCTTGGATCTTCTCTGCTGGTCGCACAGTTTGCGGATCATTGGGTATCTTTTGAGCGAGACTTCAATGACTTTGCGCCACATCTGGAAAGCGCTGCCAGCAGCGCGCACAAGTTGTGCTCACTGATTCCAACATTCATCGATCCAAACACACCGCTTGCACATGCAACAACAACGGCGGAAAAATTCAGAACCCGTATTGATAAGTGGCAAAAGTATCTACACAAAAACTATGCAGATACAGAATTAACTCCGTATCAGCTACTGTCAAACGTAGAGCTGGATGCGCATAATCCCCCAAAAGTTACTTTGTCGCAGCAGGAATTCGACGAACGAATTTACCAGCACATTGTCGGCGGCGGCTTGAGTCCTGAAACCGTATCAGCTACTTCTGAGTGGTTGTTCAATGTCATTGTACGACTGCAAACAGACACCCCGACGGTACGCAGGTTTCTCGATAAAGAAGCAGTGCTTTTCAACAAGCTGGCTTAAGGTTGCTCCTTACTTCAGGACTACCAGTAAGAGACAAGAACGTAGGGTGCCTTGTCTGACCACACAAGGACTTGCGCATCCACCCATGTTAGCTTTGTGGTGGATGCGCGCAGGCTTATCTACCCTACACTTTAAATAAGCGCACCATCACCAAGTACGCTTACACCAATCGTTGTCGCGTAATGCACTATATCCAGACAGCCGATATCCTCAGTCAGGCCTGTGATACCCAGTGCCGTGCATTGCGGAACATTCTAAGCCACGGACCTTCCACCGGCCAGTTATCTGGTCGATACGAATTTTGTACTGATCGAAAAACTCTTTCGGGATGAGGCATCATAATGTTGAAGCGCCCGTCATCACTGCAGAGACCGGTCATTCCCGCAACTGACCCGTTCGGGTTGTGAGGGTAATTCTCTGTGACGCTACCGCTGTTGTCTACATAACGCAATGTGACTCCCGCTATTTCAGAAACCACCCTTTTGCTCGAATCATCGGTAAACTTTACCTGTCCCTCACCATGAGCTAACGCTACAGGTATTTTGGAACCTTCCATTCCATTGAACAAAATCGATTGAGATGATTGAACTTCAACAGTCGAAAAACGCGCCTCGAACTGTTCTGACTTATTTCGTACAAACTCAGGCCAGTGTGCAGCGCCCGGTATCAGGTTCCGCAGGTGCGAGAACATCTGACAACCATTGCAAACGCCAAGTGCAATAACATCGTGCCGACTAAAAAACAGTTCAAACTGATCACGCGCTCGAGCATTGTATAAAATAGAGTTGGCCCAGCCACCACCCGCACCGAGAACATCGCCGTAGGAAAAACCGCCACAGGCGGCAAGACCCGCAAAAGAATCAAGCGTTGTTCGACCACTGATGATGTCACTCATATGAACATCAATACTTTCAAAGCCGGCTTTATCAAACGCTGCTGCCATCTCAACATGACCGTTAACACCCTGCTCTCGCAGAATCGCGATACGCGGGCGTGTCGTCAGTAGTGCTGCAGGATTGTCCGACGGATCAAACGTCAGCTCAGGGCTGATACCACGATCACTGGCATCACAGACCACTGCAAATTCCTGCTCTGCACAAACCGGATTATCGCGGTGACGCTGCATCTGATAGGAGGTTTCCCACCATGCACGTTTAAGTTCAATAACTGATTTCTGCAATACTTTTTGATCACCGACAGAAACTGTCAGCGTCAGATCATCAGTAACAACGCCAATCTCCGATAGCAGATGTGCAACAGCATGTTTACTAAAGACAGACGCAACTTGATCCTTATTAGCACGTGATACCTGCAATACCAAACCGATCTCTTCACTAAAGAGCGCGCCTGCAATACCGTTTTCTCCAGAAGAAAGCGAGATTTCGGCACCACAATGACCAGCGAAGCACATTTCAGCAATTGCTACCAGCGCACCGCCATCCGAACGATCGTGACAGGCGAGCACCAGCTGTTGATTGATGAG
>CAYPDN010000209.1:0-7072 GCA_964409445.1 uncultured Granulosicoccaceae bacterium | reverse complement strand
GCTTCTGGCTGCTGCAACCGGTACTGAATCTACAATAATTGCCGCTGTAAGCATTGCACCTTTAAAGCCCAGATAACTATAGCGACCGGTGGATTGATCCTGCAGCGTAAGAGTCTCACACCCAGTCTGAGAAAGAAGCTTGTCGGGTAAGGACGCGGGATCTTCACAGTTGGTGAGTGCAAACTCGGTACGCCAACCTCCCTCACATCTCGCCTGGGCAAAGTAGTCCATATGCTCTACCACCGCTCTATCTTGTGAGACCATATACCCATAACAGCCAAATTCACGTTTATTTATAACAACCTTCGAGTGTTTAAGAGCAGGCTGCCGCGATACAGGGTCAGTAACACGATCAGTTACTGTATTAATGCGACCAGCGCTCGCAAATGGCGCACACCAGTGCATAGGGGAAAACACGCTACCTGCGGCAACTCGATCAGTGACCACCACTCGCGCATCAAAATCGCCGTTGCGATTACTTACTGAAACAATGTCGGCGCTTTGCAGTTTATGTGCTTCAGCATCTATTGCATGAATTTCGATATACGGTTCCGCAGTATGATTCGCCAGAGTCGCGGAGCTACCGGTACGGGTCATTGTGTGCCATTGATCTCGACTGCGACCGGTATTGAAATACAATTCCGTAGAACTCGTTTTAACACAGGGAGTAATTGCAGTAGACGGTATAAATCTACCGTGAGTATCATCGGTGAAGAATTTGCCGTCAGCAAACATCCTTACCGGCTTCACAGGCACTGCTTCTGACTTCCGCGCAGGCCAGTAAAATGGTGACAGATCTTCATAGGTCTGGTTGTCTATGTCTGCATAGGCACTGATATCAAAATCGCGAGATCCATGATTCTCCCTGCCAGACAACTCAGCGTACTCTGCAAATATATCTGCTGGTGTGTTGTAAGCAAAGCTCTCTGTATAGCCCAGACGCTTTGCAACTTCTGCTACTGCCCACCAGTCAGCGCGCGTTTCACCTGGCGCTTTGCGAAACTTTTTTTGCCGTGAGATACAGCGCTCACTGTTGGTTACTGTGCCGTCTTTCTCTCCCCATGCATGTGCCGGTAGCTGTACATGGGCGAACTCACCGGTATCATTGTTATTGACTACTTCCGACTGCACAACGAAGTCACAACGCTTAAGCGCGTCTTTAACAAAGTCCGCATCCGGCATTGATACAAGTGGGTTAGTGGCCATAATCCACAACGCACGTATTTTTCCTGCATGTACCGCATCAAACAGGTCAACCGCTGTCAGACCGGGCTTGGTTGCAATGGCAGGTGAGTTCCAGAAAGATTGCACAATATTGCGATGATCAGGTTCTGCAAGTTCCATATGGCATGCCAGCATATTGGCCAAACCACCAACCTCTCTGCCACCCATGGCATTCGGTTGCCCTGTGATTGAAAACGGCCCGCAACCCGCCTTACCAATACGGCCTGTGTAGAGATGACAATTAGTTATTGCATTAACTTTATCTGTACCGCCGGCTGATTGGTTAACACCCTGACTGTAAACGGACACGACTTTATCAGTTGCAGCATATTCTTTGTAGAAGTCTTCAATCTCTACTTTGTCCAAACCAGTTAAACGAGATACTTCCACGATGCCAAGATCGGAAACTGCTTTCAACGAATCATCGAGACCGGTACAGCTTTTTAGAAACTTCGGGTTACCATGACTATTCTCGGAAAGATACTTTAACAATCCGCCATACAATGCAGTATCGCTGTCAGGATTGAGTTGCAAATGCACATCTGCCATGTCTGCCGTAGCAGTTCGGCGCGGATCAAGAGTGATTATCTTAAGTTGCGAGTTGGCTTCTCTGGCTGCATCTATACGCTGAAACAGTACCGGGTGGCACCATGCCAGATTAGAACCGACAAGAATTACCAGATCTGCCAATTCGAGATCTTCATAACAACCAGGCACCGTATCAGTACCAAACGCCCGCTTGTGACCAGCAACACTTGACGCCATACACAGACGTGAGTTGGTATCTATATTTCCGGTGCCAAGAAATCCTTTAACAAACTTGTTAACTACGTAGTAGTCTTCAGTGAGTAACTGACCGGAGACATAAAAAGCGACAGACTCAGGACCATATTCTTCAATTGTTTTTGAAAACCTGTAAGCAACAGTATCAAGCGCCTGACTCCATTTAGTCTGCACACCATCAACTATTGGATATAGCAATCTGTCATCCAGTGATAGTGTCTCTGCCAGAGACTGCCCCTTCAGACATAACTTACCGTAGTTCGCAGGATGATCTTCATCACCGCTAACTACCGGCTTGCCGTCCGCCACAGAGACCTTAACTCCGCATCCAACACCACAGTAGGGACAAGTGGTTTTACCAGCGGAAAATTCAGTCGGCGGCATTGATATTTACTACAACCTCTTCAGAGTCTGCGGTGAGAGGTTCAGAGGAAATTTGTACGCGTCCATCAACAATCTTCACCTGATAGCGATCAACACTACCTTCATCAGCACCTACCGCCTTTCCACTACTGAGGTCAATCACCCAATTGTGCAACGGGCAGGTAACGCAGTTGTCGTGCACTATGCCCTGACTTAAGGGCCCGTTCTGATGTGGACACTGGTCATTTATCGCAAACACACTTTCTGCAGAGGTTCTGAAGATTCCAATAGTCTTTTCTTCAATAACTACCCTGCGAGCACCCCGCAGAGGAATATCCTCAACCGGGCCAAGGTCATACCAGTCACGGCTGCTATCGTTCGCACTCACTATACTGTTCTCAACCGTGGCCGGACTTCGTTGCCAGTCGCTTTAATCTGTACCGGGGTAATATGTGTGAATTCGTTTTTATGTACGCCGGAAACTCTTTCTTTCCATGGGTCAACCTGAGCCACCTTCTGTGATTCCACAAAGCGCTGGAAGTAGGCGTTTCTTTGCTCCGCATTGTCCATGATCTGTGCTCGTACCTCGTCATAGCCTACGCGCTTAGCCCATTTGTAAATGCGCTCAAGATAGTAGCCCTGCTCCCGGTACATTTGAATCACTGCAGTGATAATTTCCACCGTTTCATCTTCACTGTTGCTGTGTCCAAGAACCTGCGTGCCTTTAATATCAAGGCCGGCTGCTCCTGCAAAGTGAATCTCAAAACCTGAGTCTACACAGATTACACCCACGTCTTTACAGGTGGCCTCTGCACAGTTTCTCGGGCAGCCGGAGACTGCCAGTTTAACTTTTGCCGGTGTCCATGACCCCCATAGAAACTTCTCTAATCGAATACCAAGTCCGGTCGAGTCCTGTGTGCCGAAACGACACCAGTTTTCACCTACACAGGTTTTAACTGTACGCAGTCCTTTGGCGTATGCATGGCCAGACACAAACCCCACTTTGGCCAGATCTCCCCAAACAGGAACCAGATCCTCTTTTTTGATACCAAGCATATCAATGCGCTGCCCACCGGTTACCTTGACCGCAGGAATATCATATTTATCGACAACATCCGCTATCGCCCGCAGCTCTGATGACGAGGTCATTCCACCCCACATTCTCGGTACAATTGAATAGGTACCGTCTTTCTGAATGTTCGCGTGCGCCCGCTCATTGATGAATCTCGACTGATAGTCGTCCTTATAGTCGCTCGGGTACTCACACACCAGGTAGTAGTTAAGTGCCGGTCGACACTTCGCACAACCGCATGAGGTATACCATTGCAGTTGCTGCATGATTTCGGGAATAGATGTTAAGTGCTGCGCTTTAATTAAACGACGCACATCCCCATGACCATATTCAGTGCAACCGCACATTGGCGCTACCGCTGCCGGCTTGTACGTGTCACCGAGTTTATAAGTCAGAATTTGCTCAACCAATCCGGTACAGGTACCACAAGATGAAGAGGCTTTGGTCACGGCACGAACTTTATCAAGCGTGGTATTGCCGGCATCAATGGCCGATAAAATAGCACCTTTGCAAATGCCGTTGCAGCCACATATCTCAGCGTCATCCGCTAAGGCTGCAACGGCCTCCAACGGGTTTACGTCACTTCCTCCCTGATAAGACTGACCAAAGATCAACGTATCACGCATCTCAGTGATGTCAGTACCACGCTTTAACAAATCGAAAAACCACGGACCATCGGAGGTTTCTCCATACAGAACCGCACCGGCAATTTTATTTTCACGCAACACCAGCCGTTTATAGATACCGGCGGTCGCATCGCGAAGCACAATTTCTTCAGTATCTGAGCCTTCAAGGAAATCACCCGCTGAGTAAAGCGATACGCCATTAACCTTTAAACGGGTAGCGGTTACAGCACCTGTGTACTGCGCGTCTACATCCATCAAATGACTGGCCAGCACTTTCGCCATATCGTACAGCGGTGCCACCAATCCGTAACACTGACCATTGTGTTGCACACACTCACCCAGCGCATAGATTTCATCAACAGATGTGCGCATCTGATCATCAACCACTATACCGCGTTCAGTTTTAAGCCCCGCCTCTGCTGCTAACTCAGTTGAGGGCTTGATACCTACCGCCATCACGACCAAATCCGCATCAATTGTTCGGCCGTCTTGTAATTTTATGCCACCGACACTGCCGTTACCGGCATCGATAATTGACTCTGTCAGTGCGCCTGTACAGACCTCTACTCCTCGCTCCAAAAACGCATTTTGAAGTAACCAGCCCGCAGGTTCATCGAGCTGTTTTTCCATCAGCGTATCAACAAGATGGATTACAGTGACGTCCATGCCCTGGTCGCTTAATCCTGCAGCGGCTTCAAGACCCAGCAGGCCACCACCGATCACTACCGCCCTCAACGGTTTTTCAGCAACTCGTGAGATTGTGGCGACGTCTAGCATGCGATCAACATCATCGAGGTCGCGATAGGTCATTACACCAGTTAGATCACTGCCCGGCAGCGGCAGCATAATAGGTGCAGATCCTGTCGCGAATACAAGTTTGTCCCAGGCTTTTGTGATTCCACCGGCTGAAGTGACTGTTTTGTTGTCATTGTCTATTGCGGTTATCGGCTCGGCCTTGTGTAACACAATATCGTTTTCGACATACCAGTCATCATTATGAGTGATAATATCTTCATAAGTTTTTTCACCTGACAACACAGGAGACAACATAAGCCGGTTGTAATTTACTCGTGGCTCTGCGTTGAAAATAGTGATGTCGTACTGATGATCAAATTCAATCAAATGCTCAAGCATTCGACCAGGCGCCATACCGTTACCAATTACTACAAGGGATTGCTTATTCATATGGGATCCTCCAGATCAACTAATAGCCGGGGCGCTGTTCTACGCCGCTAGCAAGATCGGACACAGACAACTGCTGACCTTTGGAAACTCTGGATTCGCGTTTCAAACGAATTTGTTCAAGCGTTTGCGGATCCGGGTTGGCACCACCTTCATAGGCCTCAAGAAAGTCCATCAATTCTTCACGGTAGTGGTAGTAGTCCGGGTGATCGAGCAGGTTCTTTCTGGTACGTGGACGCTCCAGACCGACATCCATAATATTGCCGACACGGGCATTCGGACCGTTTGACATCATCACTACGCGATCGGCCAGCAGTATGGCTTCATCAACATCATGTGTGACACAAATAGTGGTAACTTTGGTGCGCTCCCAAACATCCATCAACACATCCTGAAGCTGCCAGCGGGTTAAAGAGTCGAGCATCCCGAACGGCTCATCAAGCAACAACAACTTCGGTGACAATGCAAAAGCGCGGGCGATGCCTACACGCTGTTTCATTCCATTGGATAAATCCGCAGAAACTTTTTGCATATCATCGGCAAGTCCTACCTGCTCAAGATAGTAGCTAACAATGTCGCGTCGCTCTGATCGGCTGGCTTTGGGGTATACCCTGTCTACCCCGAGCGATACGTTTTCATAAGCAGTAAGCCACGGCATCAGTGACGGTGCCTGAAACACAACCGCGCGCTCTGGTCCGGCGGACTCCACGTGATAACCATCCAGCACAATGCCACCAGCACTAATAGGGTTTAGACCAGCAGCCATTGATAACACGGTTGATTTTCCACAACCCGAGTGGCCTATTAGAGTAACGAACTCGCCCTTATCAAGGGTTAGCTGAAAATCATCTACAACGGTGAGCGGACCATCCGGTGTCGGGTAGGTTTTTTGTACCTGACTAAATTCCAGATAACGATCATCTTTGGTACTGACAGATTCGTCGCGATAAGCTTTAGGCAGGCCGAATCTTACCGGAATTACATTTGGCAACTCTGTACCGACTGCATCTGTATTGTTGCTGTCTCTAAGATCCAGTAAGTACTGAGTAACCGCTGATCGGAGCTCAATAAAGCACGAATCACTGTTTACCGATGCGCGGTCGCGCGGGCGCGGCAGATCAACAAAAAACTCTGGGCCGAGCGTCGCTTTTGGCGCTGTTGTCAGCGGTATAATTCTATCTGCCAAAAGGATCGCTTCATCAACGTCGTTAGTGATCAGGATAATCGTTTTCTTTTCTATCTCACAAATCTCTGCCAGTTCATCCTGAAGCGTGGATCGAGTCAGTGCATCAAGTGCCGATAACGGCTCATCAAGCAACAGTATTTCAGGCTGCATGGCAAGCGCTCTGGCCAGTGACACTCGCTGACGCATGCCGCCACTGAGTTCTGCGGGTTTTCTACCCACCGCGTGCGACAGCCCGACCATATCAATGTAGTCACTGACAAGTGCTGCACGATCTCTTCGTGACCTGCCTTTATGAGCACTGTCTACAGCGAGCTTGATGTTGCCGTGCACGCTCATCCAAGGCATTAGTGAGTAAGATTGAAACACCAGGCCGCGATCAAGCCCCGGTGAATTGACTTCTCTGCCGTGACACAGAACAACACCGATATCGGGCTGTATCAGACCTGCGATGGCATTGATCAATGTCGACTTACCGCTGCCCGAGTAACCCAGTATGGCAACGAATTCCCCGGGATAGATTTTAAGATTAATATCATCGAGTACATCGACCGTGCTGCTACCGCTCTGGAAGCCTTTACCGAGGTTACTCAGCTCAAGAATTGGTTCGATTATTGGTGCGTTAGTGATAGATTCAGT
>CAYPDN010000208.1:6006-7078 GCA_964409445.1 uncultured Granulosicoccaceae bacterium | reverse complement strand
TATAACGACTACTTGCAAGGCTGTTTTCATTTGAGATTTCTCTAATAACTTGTACAACGAGATTTTATTCCGTTGCAACGCTGAGTGAGTTTTGTTGCGAGTTCTCTGGTGTTTCTGATATCGCATGCAGGAACGCAATCAGGTCATTTATTTCCTGTCTACTGAGTTCGATATCTTTCATCTCAGGCGATAGATTTTCCGTATCGCCACCTTCCATGTAGTGTTCAACTACATCCATAAGAGATTCTGCCGAACCGTCATGGAAATAAGGAGCGGTCAACGCAATATTGCGAAGCGATGGCGTCTTGAATGCACCACGCATTAATTTTACCGGACGAATGTTGTAGCGACCTAAATCCGGGTTTGCATCTGACGGGGACTCAAGCCCGATATTGTGAAAACCCTGGTCGGTGAAATTTGGTGCAGCATGGCAGGTACTGCAGCTACCCCTATCCGGATCCAGAAACACGCCAAAGCCACGAACCTCTGCAGGTGTCATTGCTGTAGCATCGCCATCTATCCATTGATCAAAGCGAGTGTCATTTACAATTATCGTTCTTTCAAATGCAGCAATCGCAGTGGATACAGCCGCTACATCGATCTCCTGATCTGGAAACAATTTTGCAAACACTTCACGATAGACTGAATCCTCACGAAGTCTGGCGCGGAGCTCTTCAGGTTCAAGCCCCATCTCATCGACGCTAAAGACAGGCTGTGTCGCCTGCTGCTCAAGCGACGCTGCTCGCCCATCCCACATAAAAATTGTGCCATAGGCTGCATTGATCAGAGACGGCGTGGCACGACCGAGCGCCTGACCCTCCAGACCCTCTGCTGTCGCTCGGCCATCAGACCAGCCCAGTTCAGGCCGATGGCAAAACGCACATGAGCGATCCTTATTAACACTGAGCCGCTTGTCAAAGAACAGTTTGCGACCCAGTTCTACCAAAGCGTCAGCATCATCCTTGTCAGTGTTCAATTTTGGTTTGATTGAACCTGGCACCGGAGGCAACTTCCATATCTCAAGGCTTGCATCACCCGATCGCAAAGAAAACTCTCCTACGATCTCGTACCC
>CAYPDN010000208.1:3911-5906 GCA_964409445.1 uncultured Granulosicoccaceae bacterium | reverse complement strand
GATCTCGTGCCCAGGGGCACTACCACCAGACACATTACCTGCAAGCACAGTGACACCCAGCATCGACATAGCCAGTGATAGCACAGCACGTTTAAAGCTTGAGGCTTTGATCAACTCAAAAACACCTTTTTTTCCGGCCAAGGCGTTTTCGGTAAAATGACTTATCTTATCGCCTCATAGGTTGCTATCGTCCACATTCAATCGAACTTGTGTGATCGAACTAACAAAATGACGGGCCATCTATTGATTACTCCGAATGCAATACATATAGGAATAACCCAAAAGTTGCAGATAAAAGGGGAATAGGTAAATCGTAGGTTACATAGTACTACCGGAGCTTAGTGTTCAAGCTAACACGGCTCAAGCCCCAGATGCTTTCGAAAGCGGGTTTTAATATAAGTTGCATCTCGAGGTGGCAGCGAACGTGACAAATTACTGGCATCGATTTTTAGTACATAGAGTCGCGGACCACTGGCAGTTTGCTGCAGCGTAATACAAAGCTCATCAACCTCCTCAATACTATGCAGGCAATCTGTGTCAGCAAAACCACACGAACCGGCAACCGCAGCTAAATCAATACCCAACCCCGTATGGCTTTGCTGCATACCAGTTTCGCCATAGTGCTGATTGTCCAGCACGATGATATCTAAATTGGTTGGTCGCGCTACAGCAATGGTTGCAAGCGATCCAAACGCCATAAGTTGTTCACCATCACCGGTAATAACCATCACGCGTTTGTTTCTTTGCGCCTGGGCGAGACCCAGTCCGGTCAGCGCCGCACCTCCCATTGCACCCCAAAGGTAGTAGTTATCGTCGCTGTCACTATGAGCATGCGCGTCGTAACTTGGTGAACCCAGACCCGTGACCAACAGCGCACCGTCTCGTGCATCGAGTAGTTTTGATACCGCTTCGCGTCGATCCATTGTTTTGCTTACCATTCTTTTTTGCCTAGTAAACGCTGACTTATCAGTACCGCGATTTGTTGGTCAGCATCAAAAGCCATGGTGGTGGCCTGCTCGGTAATCTCGATCAGATCCGTACCTGTTTCAGCTCGCAGTACGGTGACCCCAATAGCTTTTAACGATGCTTCAGTGGCCTGTCCCATAGGCACCTGCCACGGATTGAATTCGTTCCACTCGCCACGCATTGTGACTAACATCAATAACGGGGTGCGCGACTGCACCGGCAGTGACAACATATTGATGCAGTTACCAACCCCGGACGACTGCATTAGCACCACCGAACGCAATCCACCCAGCCAGCAGCCGGTAGCGATGGCAATACCCTCCTCTTCTGTTGTAAGGACATTGGTGATCACTTCCGCATCTTCATTGAGCAGTTTGATCAGTGTGGTGTGACCGGCATCCGGCACGTAGGACATATGGCGTACGTTTGCAGATTTCAGCGTTTCATATAGCGCGGTTGGCCACTCAAGAGTCAACTCGCGGGTTGGGGATTTTCCAGTCTCAGTCACTTTGCAGTCAGCTCGCAGTTATTCGTATAGCCACACTAACGATTGTATGGAAAGGGTTCGGCCGTTATTCTGGCGCAATAGAATCCATGATTCCAGGGAACTAAAAGTATGCCCGACACCACAGAAAATTATGATGATATTCGCGACGCTGTCAGCCGACTGTGTGTCCGGTTTCCAGGCGAGTACTGGCGCCGTGTTGATCGTGAAATGGCTTACCCAACTGAATTCGTCACCGCCTTAACCGAAGCTGGCTGGCTTGCAGCGCTAATACCCGAGCAATATGGCGGTGCTGGTTTGCCGTTGTCGGCGGGTGCTGCCATCCTTGAAGAGATACATCGCTCTGGTGGAAACGCCGGTGCCTGTCACGCACAGATGTACACCATGGGTACCATGTTGCGTCATGGCTCTGAGGAGCAAAAGCAAACTTACCTGCCACGTATTGCAGACGGCTCATTGCGGTTGCAGGCTTTCGGGGTAACTGAACCGACGTCCGGTACCGACACCGGAGCTTTAAAAACACG
>CAYPDN010000208.1:0-3811 GCA_964409445.1 uncultured Granulosicoccaceae bacterium | reverse complement strand
GCGCGTCCCGGCCAGTAACCTTATTGGTGAAGAAGGCAAAGGGTTTCGATATATCTTGTCAGGTATGAATGCCGAACGCATTCTGATTGCCGCTGAATGTATTGGTGACGCCAAATGGCTCATTGATAAATCAGTAGAATATGCCAATGATCGAAATGTGTTTGGCCGTGCAATCGGTCAGAATCAGGGAGTGCAGTTCCCTATAGCCAAAGCGTATGCCAACATGCGCGCCGCTGAGTTAATGGTGAAAGAAGCACTGCGAATTTATGAAACCGGTAACAATCCTGGTGCTGAAGCTAACATGGCCAAATTGCTTGCAGCGGACGCGTCAAATGAAGCAGCTAATGCTGCGGTACAAACACACGGCGGCTTTGGCTTTGCGGAGGAATATGATGTAGAGCGCAAGTTCCGAGAAACGCGTTTGTATCAGGTGGCTCCGATCTCAACCAACCTGATACTAAGCTATCTTTCGGAACACATACTCGGGCTGCCGCGATCCTACTGATTTATAGGCAGACAAACCCAAACACACCCTCCCAACTCGGGAGGGTGCAGTTTTTAACTCTTTATCCGACAAGTACTACTCACCAGCATAAAAACAGTAGAACAAGCCATCACCACCAGTTCTGGGTAGCGCTTCTGCACTACAACCTGCTGAGCCATGAGCTGAATTCCATGACAACATGTGACGATCCTGGCTCAGTCCCACACGATCATGATGACCGACAATCGCTGAGCCGTCGCCACTGCTGGTCCAGCCAGAGCAAGTAGTATCGCCACCAGCTGTTGAGTATTCCCCTTGCGGTGTAGAGCCTGTGAGTATGTCGTGGCGGTTTGGTTTCGAACCACGACCGTTGACCTGTTTGCCATTCTCGTCCAGACCATTTGCAAGGTTGATCGCGTTGGCATCTGAATGCAGCGCGTCGATATCACTGGCGATCAAAACACCATTGGCATTATTCCAGGGGCCGGAACCAATCCGGTCACGAGCGTTAACACCAGGAATAACTTTAGGCGAATCACCAGAGCGATCAATCCCTGCACTGACGCTGAGATACGCTTTCCAGTTAGTTCGTTCTGAGCCTGCGGCAGCGGCGAGCGTCGCACAGTGCGCATCCGCACCCTCCAAACCACCAAGATCACCACCCTTGCCTGGTCCGGCACTGGTGATGAAGAAAGTCATGTCTGAATCCTGCGCTGAAACACTGGAGTTAATGGCAAAACCGGATAACGCTATGCCAAGAGCCACAGCGCTAATCGAGGCAACTCTGGAGGTTGTAAACTTCATTTTGTTTTTCATATTGGTTGTATTCCCAGCGGGTTGAATTTGACAAATGCCTCTAATGATTGCTCAAGAGAGGACATGCACAATCGACTGAAAGGCATACCTGTTAAATTACCAAGTATTCTGGATCAGGTCTAGCCAATGCGGGTAGGTGCGCAAAATTGTTCGAATCGCAAAACTAAAGCTGTAGATTTGTCTCGTAATACTGACAACTGACTAAAAGTTCCCATAATTTGTTAACCAATTGCGACTGATAAATAGTAAGTAAAGTCGCGCAATTTTTACCCTGGCGAAAACCACTTCATAGAGTATTTCTTTAAGAGAATTTAACGAATACCTGCACTGAGACTGGAACAAGCTTCTGTGCAGTATCTTTTTTCAAATCGATGTTTATTTTCCCGGACAGTGTTTCCGGGCAAAGTTACGATGGTCGTTTTCCTGCCGTGCTCTTCACTATTTTTACTTTTAATTTGAAAGCGGCAATCAGTTTCGGCTAGCCACCAGATGCTGTTGCTTCATTGATTATATTTTCACTGATACGGAAGTTGGCAGCCTACGGAATCCATTAGTTAATGAACGTACTAATCCGGGTCATGATCGACGATCTGATTAACACACGAACATATCTACGTTAACTATTTCAAATTAAGAATTAACTTGTTTCTGGCTACGGGACATTACGCCGAGTGATTTTCTGATCGTAGTGCGTGAGTACTTTCGGACCGGATGCGTTATAATGGACACTCAATAATCAAAACCGAATCAGTGCTGATTATTTCCTTTGTATCAACACTAAGCGTCATATCAGTTATAAAGTGAATCGCGCCAGCCAAGGGAGAAAACATGGCATCTTCAAGCCCGGATCAGCAAGGCCCGAAGCAGCAGGAAAATTCGACAGATGCCAGTGATATGGCAATTTTGTTTGCGGATATCGGTGGCAGCACCAGCCTATACCAGCAGGCCGGAGATAGCCAGGGACACCAGTTAATCGTTAATTCTCTGGGTGCGATGCGTAAAGCTGTCGAATCCGCTGGCGGCACTCTGCTTAGAACCGTTGGTGATGCAGTACTGGCGTCCTTTGAGAGCTGTGATCAGGCCAGTGCCGCCGCCATTAAAATTCAGGAATTGCATAGCGATAACATTCTGTCAGTTCGAGTCGGCTTTCACTGGGGCCATGCTATCGCTGACGACGGCGACGTTTACGGCAATGCAGTAAACATCGCAGCGAGAGTTGCAGATCTTGCTAATACCGGTGAAATAACTGTTACCGCTGATGTAGTTCAACGTCTTTCAGATGGAATAGTACCAACACCACAATTGCTTGACCAACTCGCTGTTAAGGGAATAGATACACCGCTCAGCGTGTACCGTATACCGTGGCGTGTCCAGGGAAATGTCGGGGATGCCACGGTTGTTGCAACCAGTATCAATACAGGCAACTCCAGAAACATAAAAACCAACATTTTGTTGAAAATTGGTGAGCAGTCATTGGTGCTGGACGAGCATTCAGATAAATGTACGATTGGCAGAGACACCGGCAGTACTATAACGGCAACCCATAGCGCTGCATCACGCCTGCATGCAACCATCGAGTGCAAGCAAGGCGTCTACGTTCTCGAAGACCTAAGCACAAATGGCACCTACGTTATTAAACCTGAGCAGCCACCTGTTTATGTACACCGTGACAAATTGACAATAGACGGTTCCGGGTACATCGCTACTGGTTTTTTGCCGGAGAAAGGCTCGACGGATATAGTTTCATTTGTTACTCGTCTCGCAGATAGCGCCTGAATAGACAGCGCCAGATTAGATATCGCGACGTTGCCGTTGCGAACAGTCGTGCTTTTCTGCCGCAGCAATTCCTCTGATGGCTTCGTGGTTAGCCCTTACATATCTATATTACCGGGATATGTAATTGGCGACCTCAAACCCGGCAGGTAAGCGTGACACTCTCAGGCAATTCAGCGCCGATGTTCACCTGTACTATAGGCGAAGTTCATGCGATAACTGATCCGGCCTGGTTTATACGCTAACTTTTATAGTGCCGATCAACTGTCGTTCCAACCGATTATAAGATACTCATGAAAAACGACCCGCTGCTGCAACCGTACACAATCAAACATCTGACGTTAAAGAACCGCATTATGACAACGTCACACGAGCCGGCATACCCCGAAAACGGTATGCCGTCTGAGCGCTATGCGGCATACCATGAGGAGCGAGCAAAAGCTGGTATTGCGCTGGCCATGACCGCAGGCTCTGCCGCAGTATCAAGAGACAGCCCACCGGTTTTTAACAACGTACTCGCCTATAAAGACGAGGTTGTTCCGTGGATAAAACAGCTAACAGATCGTTGCCACGAACACGGTTGCGCTGTGATGAT
The DNA here is from genome assembly GCA_964409445.1 of uncultured Granulosicoccaceae bacterium. GTDB lineage: Bacteria > Pseudomonadota > Gammaproteobacteria > Granulosicoccales > Granulosicoccaceae. The sequence continues at coordinate 143 of CAYPDN010000208.1, read as the reverse complement.
CCAGTTAACGCATCTTGGTCGCCGCACAAACTGGAATAAAGGTGACTGGCTGCCATCGGTTTCATCAACAAAACATCGCGAACCTGCACACCGCTCTTTTCCAAAACTTGCTGAAGACTGGGATATAGAGAGAATAATTTCAG
>CAYPDN010000207.1:4645-7082 GCA_964409445.1 uncultured Granulosicoccaceae bacterium | reverse complement strand
GTCGGTGTTTAGCAGCCTTCCGGTTTCGACCGGCGGTGGAGAATGTTTCACGCGGGAAAATGATGAGAACCAAAATAAAAATTGGTGGCAGTAATCAAGGTAATGTTGGCAGTGTACATTTGGATAGCGATCTGACTTTTGTAGAGAATGTCAGCCGTATGTTCCGCAGTAAGTACAGACCAGTCAGAGAACTCAGTGATATCGAATTTTTGTCTTTATTTGATATCCCAGCTGTTGACGCATTGCTAAATAGTGGCTTCAATCTGCGATCAACGGTAGCGCTTATTGAACATTTTCGAGAGCGTGTTGAATCCGGCTGGTTGCAGGCACCAGCCCATCTTGCTGATTTGGGGTTGAACACCGATCGGTGCAACGATGATGAGTTGATCGTACGCGCTAATCAGGTGCTTAATTACGACCTTGAGTGGAGTGGTGTACCCCCCGAGCTTAGCTGCGGTGGTGAAATCGACTGGCAAAAAAATATTCTGGATAACCGTGAATGGCTGGCGCGTATTAATAGACACAGTTGGTGGCCATTGTTGGGCCTGGCCTATCAGCGTGCAGGTGATGAACGGTATGCGATGGCGTTCGCCAGACAAATGTCCACCTGGGTAGCGCATCTGGATCATTGCGATGCGTCAGAAGAGAGTATCTGGTCGAGCAGACAGGTTGCGCTGCGACTTCGCGTCAGTTGGATACCAGCATTTGGATTGTTTTTTAATTCACCCTATTTCAACAAGGCACGTAAGCTTGAAATGTTGCGAGCAATTATTGATCAGGCGCGCTACCTTAAAGGTCAGAAGACCAGTGACAGTCTGGTACTCAATGGTGGTCTGGTGTGTGCTGGCATCGCCTTTTCGGAGATGCGTGAATCCAGGGCCTGGCGCAAGGCTGCGGTTGAACGTTGCTGGTCCAGTCTCGGAAGCTCTACGCGCAAAAGTACAGAACTGAGCAACTCTTCCAATTTGTTGGCGTTTAGTGATCGCGAACTGGCAGCTGCCTGTTAGGGCAGTCTGCATTCATACACGTATACATAAATGACTGGGTGTTATAAACGCCCAATCGCTGTAATAGCGCTTTTCATTTCCACCGCGATTTGCCGGTGACGATGCGGGTCACTACCGCTCGCCGAGTAGACGCCTTCATTGTAACTCTGCATCACAGATTGCAATAGTGTTCGATGTTGTGGCCACCTGTTGCCTGCACGCTCAATATAGTCCGCGTGGGTCTCACCTTGCTTTTGAATCAATCCATGGTGTTTGAGTTTTGTGGTCAGTTTGCGCCAGCATTTTTCGCATGGTGACAGTTTTTCTGAGCTAATACCCCTGAATGGTTTGAGAATGATCATTGCCCACAGCAAGGCTGCTGCGATAAGCAGTACCACGATCATCCATCCGCTCGGTTTTTCAATGCCAATTTTTTTCCATAGTGCATTTTGTTGATCACTATCAAACCCGATAACTATGCGCTGCCAGGCAAAGTTTATTGCATCCCACTTTAGTGCGACATCTGATGCGAATGAGCTGAGATAAGGAATCTCTATTTTATCGATCAGGCTTTGAGACGAGTCGTTGCGCAAAGCATCGCTTGCGCCGAGATCTACCCTCTGTGGTGCAACTGCCGCTGTTGGGTCAAAACGTTGCCACTTGTTGTCGATATATGCTTCAGCCCAGGCATGTGCGTCTGACTGCCTGACTATCATATATCCATCGTTCATCTTGCCGCCCTGGTAACCTGTGACGACACGAGCGGGAATACCGGCTGCACGCAACATAAAAACAAAGCTACCTGCATAGTGCTCGCAGAAACCGCGTCGCGAATTAAATATAAAATCATCGATCGAATTGTTGGCGAGCTTTGGTGGGTTTAGTGTGTAGTAGAACGGTTCCCGGTTAAACCAGGTCAGTAGTGAGTTGACAAGGCGGGAGTCGTTGGAATATTTCGCGCGTAGTTCAAGTGCGAATTCACGTGCCCGAGGATTTGAGCTGCCAGTGATCAGAGATTTGCCATCCGGTGTCTTTGATGGTTGAAACTGATCAGCGAGCTTTGACGATGCACGATAGCGAAGGGGTTGATTAACTGATCTTGATGTATTTATCTGAAGCTCGTTGTTAACCACTACTCTCAGCTTCTTGTTGTTAACTGGCTGAGGTATGCCAACAGGTGTATCCAGTGCCAGCAACCACGATTGGTAGTTGGCGGGCATCGTTACTGTGTAGTTGATTTGCGCGCCGTCTTTATTGGCTGTGGTGTCACTGGCATTGATTTCTGCTGCCGGGTAGTTGAATTTTTTATCCGGCAGAATAAACCAGTCATGTCCATCGAAGCCTGTTAGTACCGGTCCGCGCCAGTATCGTTGCTGTGGTGCAGGTACCTGGCCGTCGAATTCAACTCTGAATGCTACCTCATTAGACTTGGATAGTGATGAGATACTTCC
>CAYPDN010000207.1:0-4545 GCA_964409445.1 uncultured Granulosicoccaceae bacterium | reverse complement strand
CCGAGCATTTGCAGAGTGCGCTGAGTCAGCGGGTTTTCGGCAACGGTAGTCTCTACAGAATCGTCGGCGAAGCCGGGAGCACTTTCTTTACGTTTGCGACCGAACATTGAATCAGATGTTTTGCGTCCGACCGCTAAGGGTCGGGTTTTCAGTCTTGAATGCAGCAAGCGCGCGCAGGCAGGCTTCACTGTGTTCATCGCCACTCGCGAGACCCAGTGGTTTTATGCCCGGCAGCTCGAACGTATGTGCAACGTTTTCATCTCTTGCGCGAATAATCCATCCACACATACGTGACAGTCTTTGTTCGACACCAAAGTGTGCTGGTGTATCCTGCCATCGGATAGCTACTTCACGCTGTTCTGCCTCTGCTTCCAGTTGCTTGCTGTACCAGCCGCCACCTTGTGCAACCCGTTTCCATGCGACGCGTGAAGGGGAGTCTGTATTTTCATAGGTCTTAAGGCCGTTGTACTCCTGCTCACCGGTGCGAGTACCTAACGGTCCACCGCCTGAGGCGTTGTAGCCGGTAAAATCGGCGATCGGGTTTTCAGGTTTCGGATAGACATAAGCATGTACTGGTACATGCAGGTAACCCCAGCCGCGCCATAAGCCGAGTGGGAAGTCGCTGGACAATGTCAGTCGGCCGAGTTTGTGAATACCGCGCCTGGCGTCTTTTATTTGTAGTTCTGTGTCAGTGAAGGCACCGGCGTTGAGATCAAACGTATCGCGGGCACTGCTGTTGTTGATACTGACTGAGCTTCGATGCCGCTTATTCTCTTCACTAACCCGTACGGTATAGCTGAGCACTGATCCTTCAAAGGTGTTGCTTGTAGTAATGGCGGAAAATTTTATTTTTACCAGATTCTTATAAGTTGCGAGAAGACAAGAGGAGAATAAACCGATGAGAATAAAGCAAAGTGCGTAGCCGAGATTGAGGCCGTAGTTAATCGACGCCATCAACATGATCGCAATAACACAAATAAATGCCAGACCACGATTGCTCGGCAGTATGTAGATGCGCTCATGGAAGATGGTGATGGGCAACGTATCTTTCGCCTTTGAGCGAAAGATACGTTGCGCAAATCGACCATTGCCTGTGTTTTTTTTGCCGCGGCCAAAAGTATCAGTGCTGTGATTTACAACGGCGTCTTCTGTATTGGCCGCGATTGCCGGTTCCGTCATATTAGCTAGCTAACTTCCACTGTCGTCAGCAGCTCTCTGGTAAGAGGCAGACCTTTGCGCAGGGAACCTGCGATACGGTGCGATGCCACACTGGTGAAAACATCCTGTACATCATTTGGCAGCACCATCTCTCTGCCATGTAGCAACGCCCATGCTTTGCACATTGCGATAAGGCTTATACCGGCACGTGGGCTCAGTCCTGCACCACACCTGCCGTTCAATGCCATGTCTCTTGTTGCGGCAAGCAGCGCCTGTACATAATCGAGTACCGGCGGTGCTGTATGTATCTGCTTTGCCTTGGCTTGCCAATAAAGCAAACTGTCAGTCCCTATTATCGGCTGGATGTTATCCAGTAAATCTCGACGGTCAGTGCCTGCAAGTATTTCGCGCTCCGAGTGAGTGTCCGGGTAGCCGAGTTCGATGCTCACCATAAAGCGGTCGAGCTGAGATTCCGGTAACGGGTAGACACCGAGTTGTTCGAGCGGGTTTTGTGTTGCGATCACAAAGAAGGGTTTGTCTAACGGGTAGGTGTTACCGTCTGCCGTTACCTGATGTTCTTCCATCGCTTCCAACAAGGCACTTTGCGTTTTTGGGGGTGCGCGGTTTAGCTCGTCGGCCAGCAGCAACGAGGTGAACACCGGGCCTTCATGGAACTGGAAACTTTGTTTTTGAACATCGAAAATCGAAATGCCGATCACATCAGCCGGTAACAGGTCGCTGGTGAACTGCACCCGGTTCCAGTCCAGATCCAGAGTTGCAGCAAGTGATCGTGCTAATGTTGTTTTACCTACACCAGGTATGTCTTCAACCAACAAGTGCCCGCCGGCCAGCAGCGTCGCAAACGCTAACTTGAGCTCTTTGGGTTTACCGATGACTATCGAGTCCAGTTGTTCGAATACAGCATCCAGCTGTCGGTATTCTTCTGCGTTTGCGCTAATTGGCATTTGTTGATTTTCTTGCAGTAGGTGATAAGTGCAGATCGGCATGAATGGCGGTGGCTTGAAATTAAGTGGCTGGTGGTGGGAGGTGTGTCTGGTTCGCCTGCGTGTTCAGCTGGGGAGTGCGGTAGAACTGGGTCTCAAACAGACCTGAAATTACGGCTGGATTTTGCGTTCATTTACTTTAGACACTTGTATTTGTAAGCTTTTTAGCCACAATAGCGCCACAGCCAGAGGAAATATCAGCAAGGGACGTGGTATTTCGGGCTGAACGTGAAAACATTATTTAGAAAACAGACACGTGATTGTCCGGTGTAAATAAAAGAACCGACAGGCCGATACAAAGGCCCAAGCGGGCTAAGGAGCAAGGTGAAATGAGCATAGATTTGCAAAAATCCTGTTCAGCTGCGGTCCTCGTGGCTCACTTAGGCTGCACTGCAATTTGTCCCTGATGGAGCAAGACTGAAATGCTTGGATTAGTTACTAACAACTCAAACCCGATATTCTCGCTTAATATCCCGGGGCGCAAAGGCGTTATCGGTATGATGGCATGTCCGGGCATCCGGATTGAGTCTCCTCGCCGGGGCAATGTGCAAAAAAATCTTCGCCGAGATTTGGCAGCCTGCCAGGAATGGGGTGCCAGCGGTATAGTGACTTTTAATCTTCACGAAGAGCTGGATGGTCTTGGTGTCGGTGATCTTGGTCATCACTTTATGGAATCAGGATTTTGGTGGCGCCAGTTGCCAATTACCGATATGAGTGTGCCAGATCAGGAGTTTGAGGAAGTTTGGGCTGTTGAAGGCAAGCAAATCAAAGCTTCTCTGGTAGCCGGCGAACGAGTCATTCTTCATTGTCTGGCCGGTCTGGGTCGGACCGGTATGATTGCGGCACGTCTGCTGGTTGATATGGGTATGTCGCCAGAACTCGCCGTCGCTGAGGTGCGCAAAGTCCGGCCGCGTGCAATTCAGACCGATAATCAGGAAATGTATGTCCACAACTCTGGTCGCAGCAAACAACGGGCAGTACCTCCGCCCGCGCCTGAAGTTGGGCGTTATGCGACCACTCCGCGCGGTCCAATTAAAGGTTTTGGTACCTGATTTAAGCGCTTAGCTTCGTGGACGTAAGTTTCTGCCAGCCATTAGGGTTCGCAGCAATTTGCCGGTGACTTAAAGCCCTGTCCAATAAGCTGCCTGGGCCTTGGGAAGTTACCTTCTTTATGTTCCAGGTGGACCATTCAACAAGCTTCCCGTGACTCCCGTCGGGTCCGCTTAGACTCAGCCTCTAAATCTGTGATATCGTCTTCCGAGGTCGTGATGTATGTCACGTGCCTGTCTGATTCTGCAAAGAAAACAAGAGCCTATCGGAGGAGCAATAAATGCAGAAGTCCCTGAATATAGATCCGGCCAAGTGCACGGGTTGCCTGCAGTGCGAAATGGCGTGCTCCCTTGAGAACGAGGGAATTTTTAATACATCTAAATCCAGAATCAAGGTGTTCACCTTCCATGAGGAAGGCAAGTTTGTCCCTTATACCTGCACCCAGTGTGATGAAGCCTGGTGCATGCACGCGTGTCCGGTTGATGCGATTGTTGTAAACGCGGCCACGGGTTCTAAAGATGTAGTCACTGATCTTTGCGTCGGTTGTAAGGTCTGCACCATCGCCTGTCCTTTTGGCACGGTTAACTACAACGCCGACTCGGGCAAAGTGGTCAAGTGTGATCTTTGCGGTGGTGACCCACAGTGTGTCTCTGCATGTCCGACCGATGCAATTACTTATGTAGATGCAAATGCCACCGGCCTCGATAAGATGCGCCAGTGGGCTGAGAAAACAGACAGCACGGTAGGGAGTTAATCATGGCCTGGACCAGACAAATTCTTCGAGTAAACCTGACCGCAGGTACCGTTACTGCCGAACCGCTGAACATGGACTGGGCCAACCAGTATCTGGGTCAGCGCGGTTTGGCGACCCGTTATCTTGCAGAAGAAGTCAGCCCGCAAGTAGATGCACTGGGGGCAGACAACAAATTGATCATGGCAACCGGTCCTCTGACTGGCACCATGGCATCCACCGGTGGCCGCTATTCGGTAATTACCAAAAGCCCGTTAACCGGCGGTGTTGCCTGTTCCAATTCAGGTGGTTTTTTCGGTGCGGAACTCAAAAGCGCTGGATGGGACATGATCATCTTTGAAGGTAAATCTGCAACGCCTGTTTATCTGAATATAGAAAATGACTCAGCCACACTGATGGACGCTTCAGGTCTGTGGGGCAAATCCTGTTGGGAGACAGATGAAGAGCTGCATGCGATCCATCAGGATCCACAAATGCGGGTTGCCTGTGTCGGTCGATCAGCCGAGGCGGGTTGTCTTTACTCAGCCGTAGTTAATGATCTGCATAGAGCGGCAGGGCGTTCCGGTGTAGGCACCGTGATGG
>CAYPDN010000206.1:0-7144 GCA_964409445.1 uncultured Granulosicoccaceae bacterium | reverse complement strand
TTCCGGGTTGCAAATAACCGCTTCAACTCAGTCAACAGATAACCTGCAGTAAGTTCCGGAGTAAATATGTATAACCGAACCATCCCGCTACTTTTCTTAGCAGCATCCGCTCTTTCATCCTGCGGCGGCTCTTCAGACTCTGATGACACAACAATCACAAACCCCGGAACCGCGGACTCCGGTGATGCCTCTGCCATTGTAGCTGACGACAATGCATCCACAGATAATTCCACAGACGCAAATTCAAACGCAGGCACTGATGCATCCACTGCAGCTTCCGGCATTGAATCAAACAACGATAGCGGAACAACAGCAGACACTGCAGATTCTGACCAGTCGTCAACTGTAAGCACTGCATCTGTGTGCGGCTCAATCGAAAACAGCTTCACTTACGACTTAATGATAAACAGTTTCACTGGTGTGGAAAACGGCTTTGGTATCAGCTCACCGGTTGCCGGCATCGGCTGGGATGGAACCGGGTTTTGCGATATGGACAATAGTACCGGCGTAGCAGGTATTGCCGTACTGATTCCACAGATTGAAACCGCACCGCTGATTGACGGAATATCTGACAATGCTGATCCGGAGTGGGCAACCAGCGCCTGGACCGGCATCATTAATAACATCACTGACAATAACATCACCAGCAACCTGCTGGAGTCAAATGTGGCTGATTATATAGACGGTTCGAGACCGGGAGAATGGTTCGCCTCTCACGATAGCGAAAACCTTTATCTTCGCTTTCTGGTGAGAAACGAAAGTAGCAGTAGTGGTAACAATCAGTTTTTTCGCGACTCCGCAGATGCACGGGATGACGATTCAATTGATATTTTTATCGATGGCGATAACAGCAAAGGCTCAAGCTACGATGGCGTCAATGATTTCCACATCACCCTGGCAATTCTCGACAACGACACCGGCTTTCAATACGGTACTAACTCTGCTGATTCCCTGTTGTTTAATTTTGGTACAACCGTAAACCGCGAAAGGCTTGCAATAAGTTGGTATGAAGTGCAGATAAATCTGGAATCGGCGGGTATCGTTGTAGGTCGTCCGTTTGGTTTTGAAATACAACTCAATGAAGATGATAACGGTGGAGTCAGGGACGCAAGGTTTGGCTGGTTTGAACCATCAGGCAGTGTTACTGCCGATTCAAACCCGGGTATCTTCGGCACCGTATTGCTTACCGGCTGCGATCCAACGGACAACACTTTCTGCGGTACAAATCAACTGTTAAACCCGGCACTCTAGTGTGGTGTATCAAACAAATGCCACACATGAGTCGGCAAACCAAAGTGCTTGAGGTATATTTTAATTTCTGTTGTAGCCAAAACTAGGTTCCTATTGCTAAGTGTCTGATGCACTTTGATTTACCGCCCCTTCGGGAGCCCGGCATTTGCTCCACAACTGCGTTGCAACTCTTGAAAAGGGAACGCATTATCTGCGAGCTGCGTCTTGTTGTGAAGCAAATGGCAGGCTCTCATATGTAGCCTTTGTTTGATACACCACACTAGTTATACGCGATGTAATATCGCACAAGATTAAGCAACCAGTGTTTCAATAAACCCTTTAACAGCACCTACGCCATCCTGCTCCATCACACGAATAGTCTCAGAACCGACCACGGCAATATCAACCTTTCCGCGCAGGAAATCGATGTCTTCACGACTTTTCACACCGAAGCCGACACCCAGTGGCAGGTTGGTACTGCGGCGGCAGAGCGACAGGTAGTCACTGAGATCATCTGAGAAAGCAGTGTCTTTACCGGTAACACCTTTGCGCGCGACACAGTAGATCATTCCCGAACTGTTATCACTCAGGTGACGCATGCGTGATTCCGGTGTTTTAGGGGTAAATATATGTACAGGTGATACTGATGCCGCATGCATGGCATCGAGATACTCCTGTCCCTCTGCAGGCGGCAAATCCGGAACAATACAGCCCTGAATACCTGCAGATTTACAACGACTGACAAACTCGCCAACACCATAGCAGTACAGTATGTTGTAGTAAGTCATAAACAGAAATGGAATATCAAATTCCTTAGTGATTCTCTCTGCTGCTGCAAAACTTTTTTCAACTGTAGCCCCTGCCTTCAATGCCTCCGAGTTTGCTTTGAGAATTACCGGGCCGTCAGCCATTGGCTCAGAGAACGGGATTTGCAACTCCATTAAATCAACGCCGGCATTGACCATATCTTCAACAACACGCAGCGAGTCATCAAAATTCGGGTAACCCAGAACGATGTGCGTCATCAGCAGAATATCTTTCTTTTCACGCGCACGACGTATGGAAAGCTCAAGTTCGGTTGGACTGCTGCTCACTAGTTTATCTCCTCACGATACGCCTCGGCTTTGTCAATTATAAACTCGCGCCACTTCGGATCATCTACTGCATCTGCCACTGTGAAGATATCTTTGTCCGCACGACCTGACATATTGATTAGTATGTCTTCATCGCCAGACATGTCTGGTGCTTCCTTGTAAGCCTGCGCAAATGCATGTGAAGATTCAAGTGCAGGGATCAGCCCTTCGGATCGAACTGTACGCTGCATTGCAGCAACCACTTCTTTATCCGAAGCCGCTTCAAAGCGGACCTCTTTGGTTTCATGCATATGGCTTAAGATCGGTGACACACCAACATAGTCCAGACCTGCGGAAACACTGTGCGTGTCCTGCATTTGTCCATCAGTGTCCTGCAGAAAGTAGGTTTTGTATCCTTGTGCGACACCTACTGTGGCATCGTCATACGCAAGCCGTGCGGCATGCTGCCCTGAGCCTCGGCCACGACCACCCGCTTCTACACCAACCAGTTCAACGTCTTTGTCTTCCAGAAAGCCACTGAATATACCCATTGCATTTGATCCACCACCGACACAGGCATACACACGCGATGGCAATTTGCCACAGCGCTCTATCATTTGCTCGCGAGATTCTGTACCGATGATTGATTGAAACCAGCTAACCATTTCAGGGAACGGGTGCGGGCCGCATGCGGTGCCGAGAACGTAGTGGGTATCATCCATGTTGGACACCCAGTCTCTGAACGCTTCGTTGATAGCATCTTTAAGAGTTTGGCTACCTTCCGTGACTGCAACTACGGTTGCCCCCATCTGCTCCATCCAGAATACATTTGGACGCTGCCGCGCGACATCGTGTGCTCCCATATATATGGTGCAGTCAAATCCGAACTTGGCGGCCATGGTTGCTGTTGCTACACCGTGCTGGCCGGCACCGGTTTCAGCGATAACGCGCTTTTTGCCCATGCGCTTAGTCAACAAACCCTGACCCATAACATTGTTGGCCTTGTGCGCACCTGTGTGATTGAGATCCTCCCGTTTTACATAGATGTTGGCACCGCCAAGCTGTTCTGTCAGATTGTCCAGGCGTGTGATTGGCGTGGCGCGGCACGAATAGGTTGACATTAAATCTTTGTATTCGGCCCAGAAGGATTCATCTTCTCTGGCCGCCAGATAGGCACTTTCGAGTTCGTCGAATGTCGGCACCAGTATTTCAGGAATATATGCCCCGCCAAACTGGCTGTAGTAGCCGCTATTTTTCATTTTTGATTATCCGATAACTAATTGCAGGACACTTCACACCCGACTGACATTCTAACAGGCTCCGGGAATCAACTGTGATGCCGATTCCACACCCCGACGCGCTATTTTCACACGGTTGCCGTGCATATATCGTGAACCGTTCCAGCCATGGCGGTCACCGGATGCGTCGTCACAGTATGCGCCGTAACTGTGGGCTCTGACCCGCTGCCGAAAGCTGCCGGACAAACGTATAATCAATCGCAAAGTCACTCGAGACCGAAATGCGCTACTCATTCGACCATGAAAAAGAGTACCAGTCACTGCCTGGCCTGCACCGACACACAAGAGTTGATCTGGGTCCGGTCCGTACTCCATTGCAAAAAGCCCCGCGGCTTGGAGATGAGCTCGGTATAGAGTTATACATAAAACGCGACGATGCACAGCCGCTTGGCATGGGTGGCAACAAAGTCCGGCAACTGGAATTTTATCTCGGACCGGCGCTGGACCAACAAGCCGACACAATACTCATCACCGGTGCCATTCAATCGAATTTTGTGAGACTGTGCGCCGCTGCCTGCAGAAAACTGGGACTGCACCCGGTGGTACAGCTGGAAGACCGAGTTCCGACCAATGATCCTGTTTATCAATCCTCGGGTAACGTATTGCTTGATCAGTTATATGACGCAGAAATCCATCACCTCTCTGAAGGCGAGGACGAAGCCTACGCAGATGCAAACCTCGATAAGATTGCTCAGACGCTCAGGCTCGAAGGCCGTAACCCTTATGTCATCCACCTGGGGGTCGATGACCCACCGTTGGGTGCGCTGGGCTATGCACTCGCGGTAGCCGAGTTAAAGGAACAGTTGGATACAATAACGGTTGCACCCGATCATATTGTTAATCCATCCGGCAGTGGTATTACGCACTCGGGTATTGTTGCCGGTGTGCACGCGCTGAACTGGCCCACAAACGTCCAAGGTATTTGTGTGCGACGTGAGGAGGCACTGCAAAAACCGCGTATTGAAAAGCGTGCCAGTGAAGTTGCCTCGTTGCTTGATCTTGAGCCGTTACCTTCGGGCATCGTCGCCGTGCATGATGAGGTACTCGCACCCGGCTACGGACAACTCAACACTTCCGTAGAACAAGCTATCCGCAAGGCAGCATTGTTTGAAGGATTGCTGGTTGATCCGGTCTACAGCGGTCGAACGCTGGCGGGATTAATTGACCTGGTTGAACGCGGCACTATTGCTAAAGGCGAGACCGTTGTTCTTATTCACACAGGTGGCGCGCCGGCACTTTTCGCTTATCAAAACAAACTCGCTTTTCTTAATCCGTGATGTTCCCGTATGTTTAAGCGCTCTACCATGCTTTATCGAAATCCAAAAGTAGCTATCTGCATGCCGTGCAATGAATGACGATTCGTACAGACACCAGTCAGCTCTGCTCAGCAGAGTTGCATTCTGCGGCATTCGTCACACCCTGTTAATGCGCTATGTTTGACTTTTTAAAGTCATGACATTAAAATGCAACTAACTGGTTACACCAGGCGTTTTCAGAACATACAATCTGACTCCAGGTAAAAGGACACAACGTGAGACTAAAATACCAACTGAAACGGTTTCGCTATGTCTGCAGCTGGAAGTACCCGAAGCTATACAAAGGTCTCAGGTTTGCGTGGTTTCCGGCACAGGTTCTTGCCCTCTGCGCACTAATGGCTGCAATGGTAAGTTACTACCAGGCACACTATTCGTTTGAAGCAACAGCACGCGCGTCCGCAGCAGCTTCAACTACAGACAATTCGCGCCTCCTTTCCGCCAATAACGCTGCACTAAAAAACAAACCGCGGCTATACGTGGCAGCTTACGCAGAACGCAAACAGATCGATAACTCGGACACAACCCCTGCACCAATGACAGCAGAAAACACGGCCGAAGTGCCAACAGAACCTGCGCAGCCAACAGAACCCGCACAGATAGTACAGGCCGCTCTGCCAAAAATATCGAACCGTGACAAAGCCGCTGAAACTCCAGCAAAGGAAGTGTTGACTCTGACTACATTAGCGGAGAAAAAGGAAGCCCACGAATCGCTTGTCGCGATGCTATTAAAATCGGAAGAGCTTCGAAACCAGAAACTTCAAAAAAACAAGCGCATTGAAGTGCCCAGAGTGCGTGTCACTGGTTTGCCCGGTTCCGCAGCTCCATCAACAGCAAATCGCGTAGACAGCAAGCTCAAAGTACACTCCGAACAATGGCTGCAAGCCCAACCTTCAAGCCACTACCTTGTACAAATTGCATCATCTACCGACCACGAGTTATTAACACAGTTCGCCAAAAACAATCCATTAAGCGGCCCACTGGCAATCTATCCATCCAGAGTTAGTGAGCAGGGAAATGTGCAATACGGATTGTCTACCGGTCTGTTTGCATCCAGAGCTGACGCAATGGCGGAGCTTCCCAAACTTGCTGAAGCATCAAAGCGCCACGGTGTTTGGGTAAGGAAGGTAGCCGCCGTCCAGGAAAAGATGACTTCACTAAAGCGTGACCGTCTTATTCAATAAAAGACGGCACACACAGGCGTAGTCGCTTACTAAGACAAACGCTCAAACACTGTACTGATGCCCTGGCCCATACCTATGCACATGGTTGCAAGACCGAACTGCCCGTCATTCTGCTGCATCACGTTCAATAGCGTAGTACTGATTCTGGTACCGGAACAACCAAACGGATGACCAAGCGCTATTGCGCCACCGTGCAGATTGACCTTGTCATCCATTACATCAAGTAATTTTAGATCTTTCAGTACCGGAATAGCCTGAGCTGCAAATGCTTCATTGAGTTCAACATGACTGATATCTTCAATGCTTAGTCCTGCACGCTTCAAAGCTTTTTGAGTGGCTGGCACCGGGCCGTAACCCATAATCGCCGCAGGACAGCCCGCGACCGCCATGCTGCGAATTCGCGCTATCGGCTGCGCACCGATCTCACGCGCTTTGGCACCTGACATGACTAACATCGCACTCGCACCATCGGAGATTGCAGAAGAACTGCCTGCTGTGACAGTACCTACCTTAGGTACGAACGCCGGGCGTAAATCTGAAAGTGACTCTGCGGTGACGTTCTCTCGAATAACTTCGTCTACCTCGATCAGTGTTTTGAAACCATTCTGATCATGCCCTTCAATCGGAATAATCTCATTGGCAAATCCACCATTGACAGTTGCAGCATGGGCACGCTGATGCGAACGTGCAGCAAATTCATCCTGTTCAGGGCGCTCTACACCATGCATCTTTGCAAGCATCTCGGCAGTCACACCCATCATCATTGATGCTTTTGCCACGTGCTTACTCATCGCCGGATGAAGATCAAGACCATGAAGCATCTGCACATGCTGCATATGTTCAACACCACCGGCAATGAATACATCGCCATAGCCAGTCTGGATACCCTGTGCGGCGGTATGCAGTGCTGACATCGAACTGCCACACAAACGGCTGACTGTCTGACCGCCGACGGTATCCGGAAGATCTGAACGGATCACAATGCCTCTGGCGATATTAAAGCCCTGTTCAAGCGTTTGATTGACACAACCCCAGATAAGATCTTC
>CAYPDN010000205.1:5016-7219 GCA_964409445.1 uncultured Granulosicoccaceae bacterium | reverse complement strand
CCCATATTGCGCTCGATCATTGTCGACAACAAAACAAATTGTGATCGCCCGCCACTGATTTCGATTGGCACCGGAATAATCCGTGGCAGTGAACGCGGTGCTCTGACTACTGCTCTGGTCGCCTCACGACCGAACGCATCAGTTCCACGCAGACTGACAATGAAGTTCAGGCTTTTGTTAGTCAGTTGGGGGAACGGATGAGAAGGGTCGAGTCCCATCGGACTCAATACCGGAAATAACTCGGTATCAAAAAAGCGGCTTGCCCAGACGCGCATTTTTTTTGACCAGTCAGATACCTTTGGAAAATCTATTTTCTGATCAGCAAGCGCTGGCAACAACTCTTGATTAAGCACTTTGTACTGTTGCTTTACCAACTGGTGCGCAACCGCATCAATTTGATGTAGTTGCTCCGACGGTCCCAGTTTATCAGGGCCCGTACCGCGCCCGTCACTGTCGCGCTGCTTCTGCAAACCGGCAACCCGGATCTCGAAAAACTCGTCAAGATTGTTACTGCAAATACAGAGATACCGCAAACGCTCCAGCAACGGTACTTTTAGATCGCGCGCCATCGACAGCACCCGACGATTAAACTCAAGCAGGCTGAGTTCTCTATTGATGTATAGCGACGGATGCTGGAGTTCGCTGGAAACTTTCAGCTCGTCCTGCACACCTGACATTACTTTTTTGGCCTTATTCTCAGCCACAATACTCCCCTTAATCGAGCTTTTCTGTCGCAAGCTTCTTTTGATAACTACGAGTGTAGCTCACCAGTTGCGGAAAAAAACGGTCAAATGAGCTTCTCAGCGCTTGTTCCTGTGCCCATACCAGCGGTGCGATCGTCGCCAGCGCACTGAAACTCTCGCGCCTGCCGGATATCCGCAGCAACGTCCGGTCAATATGCTCTCGCTGCAGATTGAGATAGAGCGTGTCCTCAACATCAAGCAAACCCTTAAATCGCTGCAGCCCTTCGGGCAATACATCATGTCGTGCTGACAGTGAACTGGCCACCAGTGTCGTGTACTCCTGCAGCGGTACATCACTGTATTTTTCCCAGTCGCAGGCCAAAAAGTGATCGTAGATAACATCTACAGCGATCCCTGCGAAACGTCGATGCGGTCTCTCAAACAGATTTCTGGCGGCAAGGTTCTCAGCATGCTGATCAGTAAAGGAATCGACAGCTCGATGACAACGGATACCAAATTGAATTGAAGGCAGATACGCACTGAGGTCAGAACCGCGGACAAAATCACCACACAATTGACCGACTATTCGATCCGGGACACCGTTGGCAAGAAAAGCATGTGCAAGAAGATTCACCCCTGTATTATATATCAGAGCGAGAGAGCACAGCGACATACATGTCACACACAATTCCAGTCATATCATCATGCCTGTGGCATCGCAGCAACAATGAAAACTATGGATACAGAACAGACAGAACGCTATAGCCGTCATATTACACTGCCTGACATTGGTACTGATGGTCAGCAGAAACTACTCGAAAGCACAGCACTAATAGTCGGGCTGGGCGGCCTTGGAAGCCCGGTCGCTATGTACCTTGCAGCTGCAGGTGTCGGTCATTTAATTTTTGCAGACTTCGATGTGGTAGAACTATCCAACCTGCAGCGCCAGGTGGCACACCAGTCAGATGATATCGGTGAACTTAAAACACACTCGGCAAAAGCCACATGTCTGGCAATGAATCCGAACTTAACCATTGAGACTGTTGATGAAGTTCTGGATGAAGAAGCCCTGCAGGCACTGCTTCCAAAATGCGATATCGTCATCGAAGGCAGTGACAATTTCCCCACCCGCTTTGCCGTTAATGAAGCCTGTGTAAAACACAAAGTACCACTGGTGTCAGGCGCTGCTATACGCTTTGACGGACAAGTATCTGTGTTTGCAGGGCACGACAAAAACCAGCCATGTTATCGATGTCTGTACGCAGGCGATTCGGACAGCGCAGAAACGTGTGCTCAAACCGGTGTGCTGTCACCCATAGTTGGCATCATCGGCACCATACAGGCAGCAGAAGCTATAAAAGTACTAGCAGAATTCGGCCGACCACTTACCGGCAGGTTGTTGCTACTCGACGGGCTGGCGATGGAATGGAATGAAATTACATTGCGCAAGAATCCCAGGTGCCCGGTGTGTGCAAGCTAACACAGTAGTGTCAGAACCTGAATTTAAGACCCTCTGAATT
>CAYPDN010000205.1:0-4916 GCA_964409445.1 uncultured Granulosicoccaceae bacterium | reverse complement strand
CTCTGGGATTGAAAGATGAAAGCCAAACTAAAAAAATACAAAGCACTTTCATTCGACTGTTACGGCACAATGATAGATTGGGAAAGCGGCATCTGGGATGCCATGCAGCCCTTACTGCTACAGAACAAAGCAAATATAAATCGCGCTCAGGGACTGGAGGCATTTGCAATCATTGAAACGCAACAGGAACTTGAAACACCAGACATGCTCTACCCGGAGCTACTCACTCACGTACACAACAAGCTCGCACAGCACTTTGATCTGCAAACCAGCACTTCACTCGACTCATCGTTTGGACAGTCAGTACCGCACTGGCCTGCGTTTCCGGATTCTGCTGACGCACTTCGTATTTTAAAGGCTCACTTTAAGCTGGTTATCCTATCAAACGTCAACCAACAGGGTTTTGCCGCATCGAATAAAAAGCTCGGCGTCGAATTTGACGCCATATACACAGCACAGGATGTTGGCAGCTACAAACCCAACCACAAAAATTTTGAATACCTGATAAAAAACATCAAGGCTGATCTGAACATCTCACCCGATGAAATTTTGCATACAGCACAGAGCCTGCATCACGATCATGTGCCGGCAACTGTAGCGGGACTCGCCAAATGCTGGATCGACAGGCAGGATCTCGCCAACCATGAAAACTGGGGCGCAACTGCTGTGGTCAAAGAAAGACCGAGCGTAGACTACCGCTTTACAACGCTTATGCAGATGGCTGAACAGCTAATTGATTAAGTGATCTTGGAGAGCCTGTGATTTCTTCGCGGGCCTGTCGACGCAGCAGGAAACCCTGTCTCCTCAAACCCTGTCGCGCAAACCGAGGCCGCGCAAACCCTGGTCCCGTATCAATGAACCACCGTATCATCGCCAGAGGCATCACCAGGACTGACATCACTGCGAAAAATAGCTTCGACATCTATGCTGTCAAACACATTTTTTGAGTTACAAAATTCGCAGGTGATTTCAATTTTGCCTTCCTGCTTAAGTATATCTATCGCTTCTTCGTAGCCGATGCCTGCAATTAAGCCTGCCGTCCTTTCACGCGAGCATCCACACTCGAACTGCACAGGCTCTGATGCGAATACTCTGACATCATCTTCAGCAAACACCTGACGTAAAAGTTGTTCAGGATTTTTTTCCAACAACTCTTGCTGTTCTATAGTTTCAGCAAGCAGATTGACTCGACGCCAGTCGTCTTCCCGATCAACACCTTCTTTACTTGTGCCTTTTGCATCTGCAGCCGGAAGCTGCTGCAACATAAAGCCTGCAGCCTCGTGCTCGGTGCAGGCAAGCCACAAACGTGTTGGCAGCTGTTCTGAATTTTCAAAGTAGTCGGCCAATGCGTCCTGCAGCAATTCTCCGGTTACTCGCACCACACCCTGATAGACATCACCCGCTTCACTGCTTTCAATCTGAATTGTCAGCGTTGCATCGCCAAATACTTTTTCAAGAGGTGCCGCAGGCGGATCACCGTTCCAGCGTGCAAGACCGCGCTGCCCGCCGTCAGCACTACCTTGCACCACTAACAGTGTCACAGGCCCGGAGCCTCTGGCCTGCAGTGTCAGCTTGCCCGTGAACTTGATCATTGAAGTCAACAGCGGCATTGCAGCCATAGCATGACCGAGCAACTGTCGAACGTTCGGTGGATACTCGGCACGCGCCAGAACTTCGCGCCAGGTAGTATCAAGCCGCACTAGTACACCACGAACCTGTGCTTTTTCCAGAATGAAACGGTGTCGGCTGTCTTTGTCTTGCATTCGCGTTGTTCGATTCTTCGCAATACTGGCATGGCTGGTGGCCATTGGTTACTTACTCGCCTGTTACCCTGTACCAAATACCCCGGCACTTGACAGATAGGCATGCTTTGGGAGCAGTTCCGTCATACAATGGTAGTCGACCAACCAGCAGGCATCCGTCTGGTCTCGGATGCATTTTACGCGATATCGCAAATCGTGGTTGAGTTTTACTTACCAGGACATATCGAGCCAGGACAAACTGAGCCATGACATACTGAGAATTGTATTGAATACCCTGCACCGAACTTTAACCATACTCTGCTGTTTCGCTGCAGCATTGCTGTTCGCCTGGAAACTACTCTACCTCGCTAATTACAACTACGAGTTCTGGTATTCGCAACTGAGCATCGAACAGCACATTGCCAAGTTCGCACCGCAAAACAGATTAAACAAAACCGGGTTTGAAAAAACCACAAGAGAAGACCGGACCGAGCTCTTCCGCGCTATCGGGCACGCTATCAACAATGGTGGTGAAGGACTAAGAACACTCGAATACCAGCCCCACCCGGAGGCCAAACCCATTGTCTTTCTGACGGACCCGGAGGCAGTCCACCTTGAAGACGTCGCAAATCTCATCGATTTTCTCGAACCCATCGGTTGGGGTGCGACCGCGCTGCTGATTGTGCTGGTACTACTAGCGATTGTCGGCAAATTTTCACTGCCGGGCTTAAAGGTGTCGTTGCTTACACTGCTTATCACAGCCCTGTTGCTCACCATAGTGATAGTCGCAGTCGGGCCACATGACGTGTTCACCGCACTGCACGAATTTGTATTCCCGGCAGACCATCAATGGTTTTTTTATTACCAGGACTCATTGATGACCACGCTGATGAAAGCACCTGATATTTTCTTCGCAATCGGTGCTGTCTGGGCGGTACTGGCGACTATTATCTACCTCTTAATCACTTTTATGTTTCGCTTAATCGAGCGAGCAAGAAATTGATTTATAAAGAGAATTTTTATCTCGCCCGGTAACACGCTGCCGCTGGCGCAATAATTGAACATAGCCATACTCGTGCAAACGCAGAGCAAACATGGCGCAGCAATCCGTACGTCCGACCGTCTACGACAACAAAAAATCAGGCGACGCTACAAAACCCGGTGACCTAAAAATCGCTGACCTGTCTCAGGGTCAGGGTCTAACCGACCGTTACGATAATCTTTTAAACACTCTATGTGGCAACACGTCCGCACACGGCCTCGATTCCACTACCGATCAGGCCACCCGGTTTTGTCACCATATCCGACACGCGCTGAATGCTGATACCGCTTATCTTTGCAATCGTAACTCACTGAGCATTGTTGCCACATCATCCTCGACCAGCCCGCAGTATTGCAGTGACGATACGCTGGAATTACACACAGCCCTGACGACAATGGTTAGTGATCTCTGGAATTGTACTGCGCCACTGTGCCCGCCAGATATTAAAGTTTTCCCTGACGAACCCAATTTTTCTTATTGCGTTGTTCCAATGGATACCGAGCGGGACCACCTTCTGGTGATAACGAATTCCGAAATCGACAACGCGCTGATGGGCGACTACATCGCTTGCGCACTGACATCCCTCTATAAAGTATTTCTACAAGCTAACGAATTTACGCCTTTCGAGACTGCTCTTGAGCCAGCAGTGCTTGATGCACTACATAACAAATATAAACTGAGCAGCCAGGCAGTTACAAAAAGACGTTATGAAGTGTTCTGCAGCCAGGTAAAAGAATCTGTTGCAGAATTTGAAGGACTCACGCTTGTGAACATTAAAGACAAGCCTGACCCGTTGCTCACCAGACTGCCTGCAAAGCTGTACGATATTGCAGCTCTGTGGGATGCAGACTCAGTTGAGACTGCAAATTTCAAGGCAACCCTCGACAACCATTGCCTGATGGAATCGGCACACGGTTACAAAACACTATGTGATAACGAAAATCTTTCAAAGTTTAGCGATGGACGATCGTTGAAGATACGCATCCATGCAGAAACACTTAGCGACTATAGCTTTATTGAAACTCTCAGAGAACTAACAGAGAAATCAGTAATCCACAGTTCAAGGCTGGAATTTTCTATCATCCCTGTACATGGCGAAGACTATAGCAATGCACTGCGAAGCCTTTGCAAGAGATTTGGTATGCCAATGCCACCTTCGGCAATAACGAGCAACTCACCCGCAAGCATTGCCGACGAGTTTGACTTAATGCAGGTACACGGCGTAAAGAAACCTGCGCAGGTTAGAAAAACAAAAAACTGATCACCCGAGTTCGGGTTTCTTAACCCATGCTTTAATTTGATCTAACTTTAATCTGACCTTCTCTAATTTGACCAGGGAAATAGCTTGCGGCACTCCGCTGCACCCATTGATTTAAGTCTTTTTATGTTTGCGTCAGGAATGCCCAGAGTATCGGTACTGTCAGCTGCCCGCGCTACCGAATCAGCCTTAAGCCACTGCACCACAGGAAACGGAGACCTGTTGGTATAGTTGCCAATATCTGCAGCATCAACACCTGCAAATCGGTATTGCGGATGAAAGCTCGCCATCTGAAAGCTAAGCTCCCGATCATCAACCTGCAATAGCTCTTCAACATCGGCCAGAAAATCATTGAAGTCGAGAAAATCAACTAACGTATTCTCTGCAACAATAAGCGTTGTCTCGGCCAGTCCCGGATCACTCACAAGGCTTATAAGCTCGCTCTCTATTTGTGCAAGATAGTCGCCTGCAGATACGCTGCTGCAAACCACAATGCGCACATGTCCGGCGCGAAACGGTACACCTGCAAACGGGCACAAAGACAATCCGATCACGCACTCTTCAATCCACTGACTAACCTGCTCTGCCGTCGTTGAAGCACTTTTAGCCATAACTTTATTGCTCCTTTGATAGGCAGATGGCGGTGAATGCCTGTCCTGTTCAGAATATTGAAAAATCAGGTGTTATGTTACCCTCCATATTTTACTCGATCACGGTCAGAAGGCGACGTAACCATGACAAAAGCACTGCATATGTACCCGGACAAATGCACCAGCTGCCTGATGTGCGAAATGGCTTGCTCACTTGAAAACGAAGGCCTGTTTAACCCGGCCAAATCAAGGATCAAGGTGTTCGAATTTGAACACGGCAAAAC
>CAYPDN010000204.1:0-7237 GCA_964409445.1 uncultured Granulosicoccaceae bacterium | reverse complement strand
ATAGCCGATTAACAGGACTAACAAGCGACTTACCCATGGTGCCAGTTTGGCCATTGTAGTGTTATCTCTTAGCTTGCCGGGGCAAAAAGCGGGTTGACGTACCGGTTGGCTGGTCGGTGGTAACCGACTGGTACCCGGTATTTCATATTACATAGTAAGGGCTAATTGTAGCCGTTTTCAATGTAGACAGTAAGAATCAGCGATCGTTTGGGCCGTTTCGGTTGAGCAACATGCAATTTTCGAACGCGCAGTGGCTGTTCACATTGCCATTGGTCTGTATTTATTGGTACTGCGAATCGAACAGGGAATGAGTGAAGCACTCCGGGGCGCGCTGAGACGGGGGTTCTGGTTCCGGTTTCTGATTTCTGGCCCTGGGTTGTAGCCTGAACTCTGGTTAAAATACTGGTGCGCCGAAGAGAACCCTCGGCGCAACCGGATGTGTCTAGGCTGCTAGACCATTTCCTTCAGATTTTTCAGCGGAAGCACTTTCACGGCTTTGCGTGCAGGCTTCGCTTTGAACATCATTTCTTCGCCCGTGAACGGGTTTATGCCTTTACGGGCTTTTGTTGCTTTTTTGGTGATGCGCTTAACCTTAAACAGGCCAGGCATGTTGAAAACACCAGGACCACGAGAACCAATGTTCTTACCGATCAGATCTGCCAGTGAATCCATAACCGCACTAACGTCGCCTTTGCTGAGCTCAGTCTCTTCAGCGATGTAAGTCATGATTTCTGATTTTGTTGGTGGCTTCTTGCCGCCAGCTGCTTTCTTTTTCTTAGATGCTTTTTTCTTGGATGCTTTCTTTTTTGATACAACTTTTTTCTTGCCTATCGCCTTTTTCTTAGCTTTTTTCTTCGCCATGTTTTGTTACCCGTAAGTTATGCATTGATTACCAGCAGCGGTGTATGTCTCTTAAACAGTTCAATCAATTATGTCTAAAAGTACATGTTCAATATTGAGTGCTGGTGACTGGTGGTTAAAGACAATGTCTTTAGCCGGTGCGTGTACGCAGGCGGATAATACAGCATATATAGCGTTTGCCAATATTAAATTACATTATTTCCTCTTATTTATAGGGTTTTATAGCCATGCTGGCATAAAAACGCTGTATATACAGTGTTTTTGGATAGATTTGGTGCGGATGTAGTTAAACGAACTGCAAGGTCTGCACGATGCTTCTTAAATTGAAAGATGCTGTTTACGGTGTTTTACTTCGCTGTTATTTCGTACAAGGCAGTCTCACTGAACAGATTTGGCAGAACCGTTGAGCCGAGGCTTTTGTCGTGTGTGTTGCTGACAGCAGCTCGTCTGAGGATATTGATATCGAGCTCTTCGCACAGGTTTTCAAAGTCACGCAGTGTACACAGGTGTGTGTTTGGGGTGTCGTGCCACTCGTGAGGCAAGGAGCGTGTGCGCGGCATTTTGCCCAGTAATCCAATTGACAGTCGGTTACTCCAGAAGCCCATATTTGGAAAAGATACAATACCTCTGACACCAACTCTGACCATTTCCAGCAGTGTGTGAGCCGGGTAGCGAAGCGTTTGGATAGAGTGGGTTGTGAGAACATAGTCGAAGGAGCGATCCTCGAATACCTTGAGGCCGAGTTCGATATCGCGATGAATAACGTTTAAACCTTTTTCAAGACAGGTTTGAATATCTGGTTGCGAAATTTCCATGCCGTAGCCAGTGGTATTTTTTGTTTTCGCAAGCAGCGCCAGCAGTGTGCCGTCGCCGCATGCCAGATCCAGTAGACGGCTGCCGGGCTCAATCCAGTCCTGGATACGTCGCAGATCAGTTCTTATTTTACCTGGACTGGTTTCGTCACTGTTGCCGGCAGTATTGCAGTCGTTGGTGTTTAGTGCTGTGCTGCTCATGACATCTGCCTTAGCGTGATACTACTGAACCAACTGCTGATGCTTTGCGTGTAGTCATCGATCGGCATTAAGAATGAATCGTGACCACTTATTGACTGAATAATAGTTGATGAAACATTGCGCCCGGCCAGCATCATTGCGTTAACTATTTCGTCGGAGCGCTCGGTTGAAAAACGCCAGTCTGAGGTAAAAGAAATAACCATCACTTTGGCTTTTATCTGCTCAAACGCGCGTACCAGGTTATTGTCGAAATCGCGCGCCGGGTCAAAGTAGTCCAGCGCTTTGGTCATTAACAAGTATGTATTGGCATCAAACCGTTCCACGAATGAAGCACCCTGATAGCGCAGGTAGCTCTCTACCTGGAATTCTACATCGTAGTTGTAGTTGAGTTTTTCGGTTCTTAGCTCGCGACCGAATTTTTCATGCATAGCATCTTCTGATAAATAGGTTATGTGTCCTAACATTCGCGCCAGCATTAACCCACGCTTTGGGACAGTGTCATGTTCGAAGTATCTGCCTTCATGAAATTCCGGATCAGTCATGATGGCTTGCCGTGCGACTTCATTAAACGCAACATTCTGGGCAGACAGCTTTGCGGCTGACGCCACCAGTAAAATGTTGTCAACACAGTCAGGGTGATCGATAGCCCACTGCATGCCCTGCATAGCTCCGAGGCTACCACCCACTACAGCGGCCCAGTGATCCAGCCCAAGATGTTCCATTAACATCTTTTGGCTGTTAACCCAGTCGCTGCAGGTAACGATGGGGAAGTCAGGCCCGTATAAAGTCCCGGTATTCGGATTTACGGTTAACGGGCCGGTACTGCCTTTGCAGCCGCCGAGATTGTTTGAACTCACCACAAAGAAGCGGTTGGTGTCTATCGCTTTACCGGGGCCGATGCAGCTATCCCACCAGCCCTGTTTTTGATCATCTATGCGATGAATGCCTGCGGCATGATGATCCCCGGACAGCGCATGACAAACCAGTATCGCGTTGTTTTTCTGTTCATTGAGCTGGCCATAGGTCTCGAAGATTAGTTCGTGACTGTCGAGTACCTGCCCACAATCAAGTTTCAATGCCTGATTGAATATTGCAGTCTGTGGAGTCACAACTCCGACAGATTGATGATCTTCGTTACTAGGGTTTGATGACATGAAGTCTCAGTGTACCCGCATTACACCAAGGTGTTCAGTTTAACCGGATAATTCCAGATCAGAGCCCCAATACAATTTTGATAAAGTAAAGAATCAAAATGGCTACCAGTGGTGACAGGTCCAGTCCGTTAAACGGTGGTATGAATCTCTGGATCGGATTGAGTATTGGTGATGTCACGCTATGTAACAGCCCTGATAGCGCATGTCCCCCCGGGCTCACCCAGCTGAGTATCACTCGCACAATAATAGTGATCAGGAAAACATTGAGCGCTGTGCCGAGTACACCCATTAACGCTAGTGGTAATGCTGCGACCCAGGTAGCGCCTCCGAGTGCTGTGAGCAGAATGAATTTAACCAGCAGAATCAGGAAGACCAGCACTATGGCAGCGATATCGTGACCGCCAATACCGGGTATAAATTTCCGCAGTGGCATCAGTAACGGGTTGGTGGCTCTTACGATCAGATCACCCACCGGATTGTTAAAGCTTGCTCTGGTGTACTGCATGATGAATCGCAGCATGACAATGAAAGCAAAGATGTCGAATATTGTGGTAATCAAAAAATGAAAACCACCACTGAAGTTACCCATTAATAAATCTCCGGTTTAATGTCTGATTGCCAGGCTGAGTTTGTGGCTGATTGTAGGCCGGCTATGTGCTCGACTCACTGTCGCTCAGTTCACGCCCAAGTTCGCCAGCGCGCTTGTCGGCTGCCTGCATTGCCTGAGCAACAATTTCTGTAAAGTTATTGTTGTTAAAGCTATTCAATGCAGCTTCCGTAGTACCGGCCGGTGAAGTGACATTTTTTCTGAGCTGTGCTGGTTCTACATCGCTCTCGGTTGTCATGCGTGCAGCACCCAGTGCTGTTTGTGTCGCAAACTGAATTGCCAGATCCTTGTTCAAACCAAGTTCGGTCGCGGCTTCAGTCATTGCTTCTATCATCAGAAAGAAGTATGCCGGCCCGGATCCCGAAAGTGCTGTGATTGCGTCAAGCTGTGATTCCTGATCGACCCAGGCAGTCAGGCCGACAGCGTTAAGAATTTCTTCGGCAATCTTGCGTTGTTCGCTTGTGACATTGCTGGCGGCAAATAGCCCTGTTGCCCCGCATTGAAGTAAGGCCGGAGTATTGGGCATGCATCTGACAATCGCAACTTGCGACGTGTTTGCCCAGTTCAGCATGTCTTTAGTCTGGATGCC
This sequence comes from uncultured Granulosicoccaceae bacterium, assembly GCA_964409445.1. Classification (GTDB taxonomy): domain Bacteria; phylum Pseudomonadota; class Gammaproteobacteria; order Granulosicoccales; family Granulosicoccaceae. Next base: position 3,013 of record CAYPDN010000204.1, on the reverse strand, counting down.
CGCGGCGATTGATACTAACAACTGATCAGTAAGATGGTCTGCGATACCGGTTAGCACGGTTTGCATTTGTTGCGGCTTTACTGCCAAAACCACAACGTCGGTGTCAGACACAGCTTCGTTATTGTTTGCGGCAACTGTGACGTTCCACTTTTTTTCAGCAACAGCTGTCGCTGTGTCGGAAGGGTCGGCAACTGCGATGTTACCGCCACTCGTGCCATTGGCAATCATGCCACCGATAAGGCTCTGGGCCATATTGCCGCAGCCGATGAAAGCTATCTTCACTGTATTACTCTGCTTTTTCGATAATGAACGGTAAGCACCCAACCGACAGGCTATTCATACTAAATATGTTGCCTGCGAAATGTCGTCTGATTCTCGGTTGAATAGTTGTTCATGCCGCTTTGAACCTGGCGCTCTCTGTATCTATTGCTGTGAGTAGTCTGTCGAAAGCTTCGCTGAAAGACGCGACGCCGTCGGTTTCAAGTTTTGCAGTAATTTTTCCGAGATCAATCCCGAGGCTTGCCAATTTGTCGAGCGTTGCTTGTGCCTGATCCAGACCTTGCTCTAAGCGGTTTTCAACCACGCCGTGATCACGAAACGCATCCATGGTTTTGGGTGGCACGGTATTAACTGTGTTTGGTCCCATTAATTCTTCTACATAGTAGACGTCGCTGAAAGCCGGGTTTTTAGTACCGGTGGATGCCCACAGTAAGCGTTGAGGAATCGCACCCTGATCTGCGAGTTTGGCAAATTGAGGGCTTGAAAAAATATTCTGGTAGTAGCTGTATGCCACTTTGGCATTATCTATCGCCACCTGGCCCACTAAGGTTTTGGCGACTTCCTGATTGCTGTGCGCTTCAAGTGCGCTATCGACCTGGCTGTCGACTCGGCTGACAAAAAAACTAGCCACTGAGGCGATTTTATTGATCGGGTGGTCGTTGGCGGCACATCGCTCCAAACCTCTTATATAGGCTTGTACAATCTCCTTGTATCGCTCGACCGAAAAAAGCAATGTGACATTTACGCTGATGCCTCTTGCTGTCAGTTCTTCAAACGCTGTCACACCCTCGACAGTGCCGGGTACTTTGATCATCACGTTGTCACGAGCAAGCCGTGAATGCAGCTCGACTGCTTCAGCGATAGTACCTTCTGTATCGTGAGCCAGGGTAGGTGAAACTTCCAGGCTTACCATGCCATCGTCACCACGGCTGTCGAGGTAGGTTTGCTTAAAGGCGTCTGCTGCCCTGCCAATATCTGACACGGCGAGTTGTTTGAAAATTTCCATCGCGCTGGCAGTGGGTGTCTTTTTTACTATTGACTCGATCTCGACGTCGTATTCATTGGTATTGGCGATCGCATTCTCAAAGATTGCCGGATTCGAAGTCATACCCTGGAGCCGATCATCACCAATGTAACGATCGAGCTCACCATTTTCAAACATGCTTCGTTGTATGTAGTCGAGCCACAGGCTTTGACCGATTTCACTAGCGGCAACGAGCGGATTGGTGTTAGACATGTCGAGGGCCTGTCAATTTATTTATCGTGATGCCAATGATAGCGGTTTTTCACGCTTTGACGTCAATTTACCCACAACTGCAATCAGCTGAGTGGGTTGTGCCTTCCGCACAGCCGACTAGTCACGCGCGCCAAACACCGCTGTTCCAATCCGGACCATCGTTGCTCCCTCGGCAATAGCCGCGGGCATGTCACCGGACATTCCCATAGATAAGGTATCCACCGTGCTGTGATCTGCCCGCAGTTTTTGATACCAGTTATGTAGTTCCCGGAATACTTCCCGTTGTGATGCGGTGTCAGTTCTGGGTGCAGGGATCGCCATCAGGCCACGTAAAGTCAGATGTGGTGCGTCAGCGATGCATGCTGCCAGCTCCTCGAGTTCTTCAGGGGTGCAGCCTGATTTGGACTCTTCTGCGTCGATTTTCAGCTGGATGCAGATATTCAGCGGAGGCAGTTCTGTTCCTCGGTGTTCATTCAGGCGTTTGGCAATCTTCAGTCGATCAACCCCCTGAACCCAGTCGTAGTGACTGGCGATCAGTTTGGTTTTGTTTGACTGAATATGGCCGATGTAATGCCATATGAGTCCAAGTTCGTGAAGCTCGAGGCTTTTTTCAACACCTTCGTCGGCATAGTTTTCACCAAAGTCCAGCTGATTTGTGGCGGCAGCTTCTCTTATCAATGTCGTTGGCTTGGTTTTGCTGACAGCCAGCAGCTGAACGCTGCCTGGTTCGCGACCGTGTTCCAGTTCAAGGCGGGAGATCTCTTCGCGGACTGTTGCAATATGCCGGGCGACACCTGTCTGCTTATTCTCTTGATGCTTGTTTTTATGGTCAGGGGAGGAAGACATGGGTTTCCAGTCTGGAAATTGTGAAGTCGGTTCGAGAAATTGAATTGGTGTCACAGCATAAACATTGGTGCTAATAAAAATCCGCTACTTGTCGATAGGTCTTCATGTCAGCATGAAAACCTCGTGCCCACAGAATTTAACAATAAACCGAATTTAACGAGAAACTCCAGGATCTATCAATGGATATTTCACAGCTACTTACCTTCAGCGTGAAAAACGGCGCTTCCGATTTGCACTTGTCGGCAGAATTGCCGCCAATGATTCGCGTCGACGGCGACATTCGCCGTGTAAACGTACCAGAACTCGACGCGGGCGTGGTACAGGGCATGATATACGATGTCATGAACGATAAGCAGCGCAAGGAGTTTGAAGAGCTGCTCGAGGTGGATTTCTCTTTCGAACTGCCAGACATCGCACGCTTTCGTGTGAATGCATTTCAGCATGCACGTGGCTGTGGTGCAGTATTCAGAACTATTCCGAGTGAAGTACTTACTCTGGAGCAGATCGGTGCACCACCAATCTTTCAGGAAATATCAGAGTATCCACGTGGTATTGTGCTGGTAACCGGACCTACCGGTTCTGGTAAATCTACCACGCTTGCTGCGATGATGGACTACAAGAATGAAACCGAGCTCGGCCACATTCTAACTA
>CAYPDN010000203.1:0-7289 GCA_964409445.1 uncultured Granulosicoccaceae bacterium | reverse complement strand
GGTGTCGACGCAATCTGGATAAGCCCGTTTTTCAAAAGCCCGCAAAAAGACTTTGGCTATGACGTCTCCGATTACTGCGATATTAATCCAGAGTATGGAACCCTCGACGATTTCGATCAGCTTTTATCCAAAGCACATGAGCACGGTTTAAAGGTCATGGTAGATATTGTGCCTGCACATTGCTCAGATCAACATCAGTGGTTTGTGGAAAGCCGTCAATCAAGAGATAACGACAAAGCTGACTGGTTCCACTGGGTTGAACCACAGCCTGACGGCAACCCTCCAACCAACTGGTTGTCTTTTTTTGGAGGACCTGCATGGACCTGGGAGCCTCAGCGTCAACAATACTACCTGCACAACTTTCTAAGCAGCCAGCCAAATCTTAATCACGCCAACCCTGTCGTGCGTGAAGCGTTGATGGACGTCGCACGCTTCTGGTTTGATCGCGGTGTAGATGGCTTCCGACTGGATGCTGTACACACAATCAATGCAGACAGCGCCCCTTATAAGAACAATGTCGCCAACCCAAAGTTTGTGCCGGGTGATCTGCCACAACAACAGCAGCCTTTTTTCCGCCAACTGCACGACAGCGCACAATTAAATCAACCATCCATCCAGTCATTTAGCGAATCCTTCAGATCAGTTGCAGACAACTACACAGATCGCTATCTGATGGGTGAACTCCACGGTGATGATCCTATAAAAGCGAGTCAGACATTCACAGCTCCCGGTCGACTCCATGCGACTTATAACTTCAATCTGCTTAAATGGGATGGGCTGGATGTAGATGGAATAAAATCAGCAATCACAGACGCCATTGAAGCATTCAACGGCACCGGGCGCTTAAGTTTCGCATTCTCCAATCACGACGTACCGCGCAGTGCCACAAGGCAGCTTGCACCACTTGGTTTAAGCGCGGATCAGCAGCCGGCGCTTCAGCTATTACTGTTAAAGCTTGAGACCTGCTTACCCGGTTCAACTTGTATCTATCAGGGTGAGGAATTAGCGCTGCAGGATGTACAAGACATACCAGTTGAATACATGCAGGATCCCTGGGGCATTGAATTCGCACCGACATTTCTCGGGCGAGATACGTGTCGAACGCCAATGGTTTGGAAAAGTGATGCACCGAACGGGGGTTTTTCCAAAGCCAATAGTACCTGGCTACCGATTGCCGAACAGCACCTGTCTCGAGCCGCATTGGATGAAGTGGCAAAAACAGAGTCTGTCTACAACCAATTCGCGGAGTTTCTTGGCTGGCGTAAAAAACAGCCAGCGTTCATGCAGGCAAACAATATGACTGAAATCACAGGTGGGCATAAGCAAATTATTTTTGATCGGTTATCTGACCAACAGTCTCTTCGTTGCAGCTTCGACTTTGAGTCGCTCACAGCGACTTTTGAGGAAATTTAGTGTACTTTTTCGAACAGTGTGGATTTATGAGAGCTATTCATTTGTTCTGCAACAAGGCGTCGGCTCGCAGCGAATGCCTGGGCGGCCCCGGTGTATTCCCTTTTCAAGAGCCGCAACGCAGTTGCAGGACTAATGCAGAGTTCCCGCAAGGGCGGCTGATTAAAGTGCACGCAGTAACTTCAACACAGTACCAGGCACAGGATCGTCGGAAACTTTTTATAGAAAAGAGCACTTTAATAAGTCGACTCATATGTCCACACTGTTTGGAAAGGTGCACTAATGGCTGAGGTCGTACTAAATGGGGTTAACAAATCATTTGGCAAAGTACATGTAATCCGCGATGTTGATTTGCAAATCAACAACGGAGAATTTGTTGTGTTTGTCGGACCTTCAGGCTGCGGTAAGTCCACGTTATTGCGATTGATCTCTGGTTTGGAGAATTTATCCAGCGGTGACATAAAAATTGCCGATCGCACCGTAACGGATCTGCCACCTTCCAAACGTGGCATCGCCATGGTTTTTCAGTCCTATGCTCTGTATCCGCACATGACGGTGTTCCACAATATGGCGTTTTCTCTTGACCTTGAAGGGAAAAGCAAGAAAGAGATTCGCGAGCGCGTCGAAGCTGCTGCCAAAATCCTGCAGATGGAACATCTGCTCGACCGCCGACCTGCAGCACTGTCCGGTGGACAGCGTCAGCGCGTAGCAATTGGCCGCGCCATAGTACGTAACCCTGATGTCTTTTTGTTTGACGAGCCGTTATCTAATCTTGACGCAGCGTTGCGTCACGATACCCGAGTCGAGATCGCGAAACTGCACAGACAACTCGATGCAACAACCATCTATGTTACTCACGATCAAGTCGAAGCTATGACTCTGGCCGATAAAATCGTCGTACTTAAAGACGGTGAAGTCATGCAGGTTGGTGCACCAATGGAGTTATTTGACCATCCCGCCAATGAGTTTGTTGCAGGCTTTCTCGGCTCACCAAAAATGAATTTCTTCCAAGGTGTTCTTTCACAGGCCAATGGCAACCAGGGACGCTTTACTGGTGAAGGACTGGATATCGATGGTGTGAGATTAGTGTCTGCATCAAAAACCAGTGGTGCAGAAGTTAAGCTCGGGATTCGACCTCAACACATGGTGCTTGATCCGGACGGACCTCTCAGAGGAACCGTTACCCTTGTTGAGCAACTTGGAACAGAATCGGTATTAGAGCTGATCACCGAACAGGGAACACCCTTTCGCTTCGCATCACCGGAGAAGGTTACTGTCACGGCCGGGCAACAGGCAGGCTTTCGATTTGATCCACACACGGCACACTTGTTCTAATACCGCCTGTTATCAGCACCAGACATTCTAAAATGTGTATAGTAATTATCTAAGACAGATCCAAGTCTGGTGGTCAGAGTTGATTCGTTATATGCCGTAAGAAAAATGGACCCCCATGATCTGCTATGCCTTTTGTCTTTTTGTGAAGTATTAAATTTTAAATTGACAACGCAGGGCATCAGATGCCCTGCGTGCTTACAGATTTGTCGGGAATCCGACTTTGGGGGAGGACACAATACGACGTTTACATAGCAATGGGAGGAATGCTACAAAACAACGTTACATAACAATGGGAAGATTGTTATGAGACTAGACTGACGGCAATAGCGCCGACTAAGAATAAAGAGGACAAGAGGCTTACCATAACAAAGCTGGCTTTTAGATCTGTATTTTCATTCATAAGTTCAATACTCCAAATGTTATACGGAATGTGTGCAGGCCATTTTCCTCTTGCACGTCCTCATTGAGCCTCAATTGCACAGCGCGATTTACACAAACTCCTCAAAAAGTTCTAACGAGTTTCTAACAACGACGGGCTCAAACGGCAGGAAGTAACTGCAGGAGATCGGAAATCCGGTCTTTAGGCAAGTGTTTTAGACTGAGTCAAATTAAGTGTGTTGCCGCTCTGTGACCCGAGCAAAAGGGCGAAATGCCTAAAGACCCGGGTTATAAAACCCGGGCACTAAGTGTTCCCTGCCACCTTATTTGAGGCCATTTTCCTGAGTCCAGCGACGCAGTACCAATGCTTCGGCAACAACCCTGCTTACAGGGGACATGAATCAAATTACTGATGCTGTAAAACAGACTTCACCACTTGCTCGGAACATTCACCGGATAAACCGATGCACACCATACCTGCTGACACGCCATCAGGTGCTGGCTGTATGGTCGTACGTTCTCCGACTATCTGCAATGTTTGCATAATTCCGTCAATATCCCTGACAAATCCCTTTGCTCGCAGCACCCCCATTGCTTTGTCTGTCAGTGTACAACCTAATTTCCGAACATCATATTCACCAGGCAAATCCAATACAAACGTGTTGTACATTGAAGTCCGGTGAGCGTCATCAGCACTGATGATGCTTCGATTCGCTACGTTTTTTGCTGTATCCATAAGAAATAAATCCAGTGGATAATTCGCATGACTAACGTTGATTAGTCTTGAGGATGGATAGGTGTCTTTTAGCGAGAGATGAATTCTGGCTAATTTTTCATCATCTACCAGATCGATCTTGTTAATTGCAATAATGTCAGCAGATTTCAATTGCCGCTCAATAGTATCCGCCAGATACTTATTTATAGCGTGCGCTTCTATCGTGCTGCTATCAGCCAGTACTACAACAGAGCTTGTAAAAAAATGCGGTAGCAGTGACAGCGACCCGACAATGGAGCCAGGCAGCGCTACACCACTGGCTTCAATCACTACCTGATCAATTGTATCAGTTTTGAGCTCCAATAGCGCACTGGTCAAATCGTTGCCATAGCTGCAACAAATGCACCCACCGCTCAAACTTATAACATTGCCATCCTGCTTTTCTATTAGTTGTGCATCGATCGCAAGCTCACCAAAATCGTTTACCAGCACCGCGTATCTGTGGCCATCCGCGCTGTTGAGCAGATTGTTAATCAAGGTGGTTTTACCACTGCCCAGATAACCGCCAACTACAGTGACCGGCAGTGGATTACCATCAGACGGGTGCATTATCAGATGTTATTGAATTAAATGTCTTTTGCATCGAACACCCTGCCGTCCTGCACAGTTCCCCATACTTTCACATCATTAAGCCTGGTCGGATCAATAGTGGTTGGATCATCCTCCAGCACTGCAAAATCTGCTCGCTTGCCAGCTTCAATAGAACCTATTTCACTGTCCAGCTGTAGTGTGTATGCAGCCCCCATGGTGATTGCATACAAGGCTTCATCGACAGAAATTCTTTCGTGCTCGCCCTGCACCCTGCCACTACTGGTTAAGCGATTTACTGCACACCAGGCAGTGAATAAAGGACCGATTGGAGTAATTGGTGCGTCGGAGTGAATCGCCAGCGGTATATGATGATCAAGCGCTGTACGGCAGGGATTCATTCGCTCTGCCCGCTCAGGTCCTACCGTTAAACGATAGTGTTCATCACCCCAGTAAAAGTGATGGTTGGCAAAGTGATTAACGCAGCAACCGAGCTTTGCCATACGTTTAAATTGCGCAGCATTTATTAACTGCCCATGCTGTAGAGTAAATCGATGATCACGACTTGGATATTTTTGCAATGCTTTGTCAAGCGTGTCCAGTGCCAGATCAGTTGCTTCGTCACCATTTGTATGTGTGTGTACCTGTATATTGTGCTGCAACGCGAGTGCATAAATCTCGAGCATTTGTTCCGGTGCTATATACCACAGACCATTCGGCGCGCCATTGTAATAACCCGGAGGATTCAGCCGCGCTGTAAAGCCCTGAATAGAACCATCAGCCACAATTTTTATACGACCAAGTCTGAATCTGTCTGTTGTTTTTTCAGCAAGCGCAAGTACCTGTTGCAGCAGCTCTGCGGGTGTTAGTCCGTGATGAAACCTGAACAGCATTAAGCGCAACGGGAAGTCATTGCGCGCAGTTACATCTAAACCAATCTGCACAACTTCATCGGACAACTTCGCCGCAAGATCCGTTGCGGTTGTAACTCCCTTGCGAACACACAGTTTTCCAAAGTCAATCAATCCCGGCTCATCAAAGTCAAACATGTTTACATCGAAGCCTGCATGATGACCAGCAGACATCATTACATCGGGTCCTCTTAACTCACCGGTGGGAATACCGTCATCACCAAGCGGCACACCGCTATTATCGATGCCGGTACGCAGGAAACCGGCAAGCGCAAGCGCTGCACTGTTGACATTCATGATATGACCGGAAGCATGCATAATTCCGATCGGTCTTGTGCTGGAAACACGATCAAGATCTTCTCTGGTGATACGTTTTTCCGGAAAGTAAATCGGATCGATCGACCAGCCTGCCAACGGGGATTCAGCATCTGGCATAGCAGCATCCTGCTCTTTTAAACGCTGAACTACCGCATCAATAGAATCAAGACCCGGCCACACCTTGCCGTGCGGGTCCATGCGATCAAAATAACCACAGTATACAAAGCGCCACCACTTGCCCTCTACCGCATGCGAATGTCCTTCGATTAAGCCGGGCATCAGCACTTTGTTTGCAAAGCGATTATCGAGTTTGTGATCACCGAAGCCTTCAAGCTCTGCCAGCGAACCCACACCAATGATCAAACCATTTTCTACGGCAACATGGGTAGCTACCGGCCTGGTCGGATTCATTGTCAGTATTTTCTTAGCGACGTAAATCGTAATCATTGGCCCTGCTCTCCTGGAGAGATAGCACCTGCAAGTATAAGGCAGAATACTACGAATTCAGTATATGCATATACATCGGAGCGAATTTCGAGTCTACATCAAAGCCTCTCCGCTCCTGTTCAATACCTCACAATCTGTGTGGCAATGGTAGGATAACATCGCGACTGCGTAATCCACTCCCAAATAATACTGACTACTCAGCAATTGACCACACGCATAGTTTCAACAATCAAATCCGTATCCGGCCATATGACAAACACTTCACTTCCAGACTACGAAAAGTTGATTGATGAACAAACATGGGCGTTTATCAAACTCACCGATAGCTGGTATCCGCCCAATACAATCGATTTCTCGCTGCAAAGGCAGCGGGAAATCTATAACAATATGTGCCAGCAATTCCACCGTGGCTACCCTGAAGGGGTAACCGCCTGCGATGCAAACATTGCCACAGACGAATACGCAATCCCTGTCAGGCGTTACACCTGTACTTCAAAACTGGAAAATGCACTTATCATTTATTTTCACGGCGGTGGTTTCATAGTTGGCAGTCTCGACAGCCATGATGATATTTGTGCAGAATTGTGCAAATCAACAGGCTTTGATGTTACTGCGGTAGATTATCGACTGGCGCCCGAGCACCTGCATCCCGCGTCATTCGATGATTCACTGGCCTGTGTAATACATGAATCCAACAGAGTAAACCTGCCAGTAATATTGTGCGGCGACAGCGCTGGTGGCAATTTGGCAGCTGCCGTCTGTCACGCAATACGGGATTCAGATCAACACAGAAATATATCAATAGCAGGCCAGGTATTGATCTACCCGGGTCTCGGTGGCGACACTTCAAAAGGATCGTACATTACTCACGCCAATGCGCCGATGCTTACAACCAGAGACGTGAACTTTTACTCAACCATCAGATCCGGCAATAAAGCAGACGAGCAATCAAAAAATTCCATCGCAACGCATTCCCCACTGCAGGATACCGACTTTTCTAACCTGCCGGAAACAGTCGCTTTCAGTGCCGCTTGTGATCCCCTGGCGGACGATAGTAAACACTATGTGGATTTAATACAAAGCGCCAATGGTGTTGCCACATGGATCAACGAAGACGGTCTGGTACATGGCTACCTGCGAGCTCGACACACTGTAGATCGCGCCAGACTGAGTTTTGCGCGTATTGT
>CAYPDN010000202.1:2045-7332 GCA_964409445.1 uncultured Granulosicoccaceae bacterium | reverse complement strand
GGTGGCGCTGCGCGCGGCGGGCGGACTTCTGGGCGTGCAGGTTCCGGAATGGGTTTTCTAATGACCGCAGCGCTGGTTGTTGGCGGGCTTATTTTCGGTGTGAATCCGATGACGCTGATCAACATGACCGGCGGCCTTGGCAACGTAACAGGCGGCGGTGGCAGTGGTGGTCTGTTGGGTGGCGGCGGTGGTGGTGTGCAATATGATGCAAGTGCCAACGCGGACGATCAGGCAGGGCAGTTTGTCTCCTCGATATTGGCTACCACCGAAGACACCTGGCACGAAATCTTCCGGGGTTATGGTGCGCAATACGAAGCACCTAAGCTTGTTTTATTCAAGGGTTCTGTGAGATCAGCGTGTGGTACGCAAAGCTCCGCTGCAGGTCCGTTTTACTGTCCGGGTGATAAGCAGGTATACATCGATACTGCATTTTTTGGTGAGTTACAAAAAATGGGTGCACCAGGGGATTTTGCAATGGCCTATGTCATCGGCCATGAGGTTGCTCATCATGTTCAAAACCTTGAAGGTACCTCGATGAAGGTGCAACGTCGCCAGCGACAGGTTCCAAAGGCCGAAGCTAACCGTTTGTCTGTGCTGACTGAGCTACAGGCAGACTGCTACGCTGGTGTCTGGGCTCACCATACGCAAAAGCGTACAAAGTTTCTGGAAGAGGGAGATCTTGAAGAAGGTTTGAATGCTGCGGCACAAATTGGAGACGACACCCTGTTGCGCAAGGCCGGTCACACGCCACATCCAAGTATGTATACCCATGGCTCCTCTGAGCAGAGACAACGTTGGTTCACTGAAGGGCTGCGTAACGGTAAAGTAGAAAACTGCAATACGTATAGACAGGCCGGGGTTTCTTTTTAGCACTCAACAGAACTGTTTAACCAGGGCGACTATAGGTGACTATGTCGCCCTTTTTTTATCGCAGCAACTAAAAAGCCCAGCGGTATATGAGACTGAGCTGTCCGTTTTTTCGAAAGTTATGTTCGGGGAAATCATTGACTCCCCAGTTGTTGTATTCAATGCTCAGAGAATTGGCATCGTAGCGCGTGTAACCGAATCCGTAAGACCATTTTAAACCACCCTCATTAATGGGTTTGATCAATGTTGAACGGATAAACCAGTGTGAGTAAGGACTCCAGGACCAGCCCCAGCTCAGCGAAGGATCATCTGATAGAGGTTTTGACACTGCTAATGTGCTTGCGAGATTGTTGTTTGAGAGCCACCTGGCTTTTAACTTATAACTGATCTCCGCTACTGCATTGTCTATGTCTAAGCCGTCCCCGGGCCTAAGTGGCCCCCAATGATTCAATTGAATCGCCCATGTTCCAGGGTGCCAGTCGTCGTAGCCAATACCCCATGAATAAGTAAATGGTTGACTCTCTTGCGAAACATTGAGAGCAGAGCGAATAAACCAGTAGCTATCGCTAATTGGTTTGTAGCCGAGGTTAAACTTAAGACTTGTATCTGCAATTCTGAATGATCTGTTCTCCAGAGATATAGAGCCACTCAAACCTTTTGAGCGGATGGCGTTAACTGAAACGATTGAATTGCCATTTGAGGGGGTGGTGATAACCACTGGCGCTGGTTGTGCCTGTGCGTTGGTATCCACGTTCGTATCCGGCACCAGCTTTTCGAATTCAACGGACACGCCGTTTGGTCTTACTTGAGTATTGGTGTCTGTTGCAGTGGCAGTAGCTGCAGTGCTAACTGCAGGCTCTATGTCTACTATTACGGAATCCCGTTTCACTGGACTAACGGGGTCGTAGATCGTATTAACCGGATCTGGTAGTGTATTGGCCGCTGCTAGAATCGGTGTCTTCTGAACTTCGGGAGGAGTCGTTTCTACTGTAGTTTGCGGTTGTTCCGAGGTCTTTGTGTTTACCTGTTCTTTGGTCTCAATTTTTTTTGGTTCTATTCTGGCGAGCTTTGGGGCAACCGCGTTGCAGGCAAGATTCCATAAGATCGGTGTAAATCGCTTCTCAACCGATAGTGTTTTTTGTATGCGAGAAATAAAATTCCTTTTATTCGCTCGGTAAAGATTCTTGTCATCAGGGTGCGGCAGGCAGTGAGCGATATATCTTTGTTGCAGTTGTCGATCTGCCACTGATCGAATGGTAGTGTTGATATATGGAGTGGTGAAGTTAAAACTATCGCTGTTATAGGTTCCTGGAATTAGTCCGAACGCATGAAAGCCAGGCCACTTGTGCTTAGTTGAGTCCGGAGATGGTGTTCTAACATTTTTTCCTTTGACCTGTTGATGGTCATAGAATTTCCCGTTATCAATAACACTGCAAAAATTCCATTGAATGACTGTTTCTTCAACAAGATTTTTAACGTCAGGGAATTTTTTAGCACTCTGGTGTAATACCAGTAAAACCTGATCGAGTGTTGTTGCCTGTATTAGTGCCCGGCTATTGGAAGCTGTTTCCGCAGGCAGACCGGGTGGCAGAAATCTGGAGTTCGCTATTCTGCGTATATGATGTGCTGCTTCGTATTGGTCTGCAGCGCAGTGCAGTTTTTCGGTGGCTGATTGCAAAGAGTAATCATAATCAGACTCAGTGTCTGAGTTCACTATGGTGATAGACAGGCAACAGCAGATTGCAACCGACAGTGCCTTGCGTATTTCCTGATGTACACCCATATCTATTCCCCTGCCTGGACCCAGGCGGTGGGGATTTATCTTGTAATATGCCGTTCAGTCTCAGTTTGATGAATCAGCTTGTATGACCGTACAGGCCTTACAGCTCTCCTGTTCATCTTTTTTAAGCAGAGGTGAGTCGATTTTTATCGGCCTGCTACAACGACTGCAATGTGGAATAAGTGGGCCGTACTTTTTATGTAGCATGCCAGCTAATACCACACCGTTTGTATTTGCTGTAAATGCTTTGTTGTAACCAGCGCCATTTTCATAGATGCCGGAATACCATCCTTTATCCGGATCATAGGCATGCTGTATAGCGTTCGTCAGTACGTGGCTATATTCGTCATCCGGAAATAGCATGGCCATAGATATTGCTGCTTTGACCGAGACAGATTTTAAATGATCGAAACTTGTATTACTGCTATTAGTGGTTTGCCAGGCAAGTCCTGCATTGAAAATTGAGTTGTATAGAAACCACGGCTCCTGATCAATATTGTCCTCGGAAATTGCGGTGACAATACCGGTTTCCTGCCAGCGACGTTTTTGCACTTCGAAAATATTTTTTAGTAAATCGCGGTTTACGTCATCAATGCCCGATTCCATAGCATCCATGGCGTAAGATTCTGTAACCACATAGTTGTTGGCACCCAGTTGTCTTGGATCACGCATATCATGCGCGATGGAAACGCCGAGAATATCTGTGTTAGTTCGAAATTCGTTTTCGTAGTCAGACGCAACCGGCAAGTCAAAGCCAACATGTTCAAGTATTTTTGCAGCATATTGCTCGTAGCCCAGGCGGCCTTCCTGAAGTACGCGGATTTTGTCACCTTTACCATCGCCTTCTCCTTCGCCTCTGGCCATGCCGTACATGCTGCCATCCTGTATCAGGCGTGAATAATCCCACCTTGAAAGCGAGGTATTAACTGCGTTGTGATACTGAGGGTGCATACACTGCAGAGTATTGAGCCAGGAAACGAGTCGGGCAAGATCAAGAATCGAAACACCGATGCCAGCATCAGTCGGCTGGTTGCCGTAGTCCACCATTTGAATGGTATTAGTGTTGTACACCTTATTTGGCGCTTCATCGTTGAATAGCTGCATTGTGGACAGCGTCTTGAACATAGCCATGATTCTCTGATCGAACGTTCTGGAATCGATCAGTCCAAGGTCGTGTGCAGTAATGGTGGCCGCAAGTGCCGAGCCTGTATCCCACATGGTGGTGGATGGGTAGTTGTCCACCGCGTTGACCAGACCAGTATCTTCGTTGTAGTTGTTTTCGAAATACTTCCATGCGGTCTTGGCTATTTCCAGATCTGCATGACAAAGCTGGCCTTGAGCGACTGTGCAGCTATTGGCTATTGGTTGAATCAAACAGGACATTGAATCAGAGTGGCCGGCTTTACAGCTGTTGGCTTTGTTGTTGTTCAGACTCAACACATCGCTGCCATCATCAGTAGTATTGCAATTGCCGTTGCCGTAGCTGGCAATACTACTTCCAGGCGAGCCGCCTGTGGCCGCGGCAAGACTGGGTTGTAAGTTTTTGTGCCAGAAATTTGATGTCAATCGGTGAGTAACATAACCACTGGTAAAAACCACCGCAAATACAGATGCGCTGCCGATTATCCAGAACCAGTGGGAATGGTGTTTTCCGGAATCTTTATTATCTGTTATAGCGTTGATTAGCTTTGATTTTAATGCACTTATCTTCAGCATTTTCGATCCTGTGACATCTCTCAAGGTGCCATCAGACACGTGCATTGTTAATGCCGTTTTGTGCGCTGAAACACATCGAAATGGATCACCCCAACGCGTTAGCAACCCGTTATGCCCCACTTACCTGACCAGCAGCACTTGCCGGTAATGAACTGCAGCTCGAAATCATCCAGATTGAGTCTTACGGCTCATTCAAGTGCTGCCTGATACCGCCGAAAGGGGGATTACCGAAGACAGTTCAGTTGAGAGATGCGGGATGAATTTTGATCAGGAAATCCATGAAACTTGTGTTGTGATCCGCCCAGTGGAATCGCGACTTGACGCTATGGCAGCACCTGCATTCCGGGAATGCGTAGTCGCGGCAGCGAACGAGCACAATTCGCTGGTTGTGGTCGATCTGATAAATGTTGAATTCATGGACAGCAGCGGACTCGGTGCCGTGATCGGTTGCTATAAGGCGATGCAGGAAACTGGTGGTATGGCGCTCTGCAGTGTGCATGAAGATGTCAAAGAAGTTTTCACGCTTACGCATATGGATCGCATCTTCGACATTCACGCAGACTTCGATTCCTGCCTTAATTCAAAAGCCGCCTAGATTGGTGGAGTGAGATAGATTGAAAGGGCATACATAACTATGAATATTCAAATTGCCATAAAGCATGACAGTAGACAGGTCCCTGTGGTCGGTAAAATGGTACGTCATCTGTGCGTTATTGCCGATGTGGCCCATCATCCATCAGTGAGTAAAGTTGAACTGGCAGTTGTGGAACTGCTGACCAATATCATCGGTTACTCCGAAGGTGCGCCAGTTGATGCAATGATTGAGGTGCACTGTAAGTTTGATGGTGGAGACTTCAGCGTCTCTGTCTCTGAAAATGGTCAGGCACTTTCTGCGGAGTTGGTACGCGAATATTCAAACGACAC
>CAYPDN010000202.1:0-1945 GCA_964409445.1 uncultured Granulosicoccaceae bacterium | reverse complement strand
CTGATTGCGATAGTCACCGGTGCCTGGTACCTGCAGTGGCGCTGGACATCCTCGTTAAACTTTGATGCTCTGTGGTTTTCGATTCCGCTTGTTTTGGCAGAGACGTGTGCGTATATCGGATTACTGCTGTATGTGTTTAATATCTGGCATGTTGCTGATACTGATAAAAAGCCGGCACCCGGATGTATTAGTGAATGTCAGCCCAATTCACAATTAAGTACCGACTCACCGAATGCGCTCACACAGGGCACTGATAAATCTATAGTCAGGCGGCCTATTACTGTAGATGTGTTTTTCCCAACCTATGATGAGGATGAATCACTGGTTCGTCTGAGTCTGGAAGACGCTAATAAAATAACCTATCCGCACGATATTGATATCCGAATTCATGTGCTCGATGACGGCAATCGTCCGGCAATGCGTGCATTGGCCGAGGAACAGGGTTGCAACTATATCACTCGCGATAACAACATAGGTTTTAAGGCGGGTAATCTGCGCAATGCAATGGAGCAAACCGTCGGTGACTTTATAGTTATCTGTGATGCTGATACACGTCCGTTTCCGACTCTGCTCGAAAATACACTTGGCTATTTTACCGACCCGGATGTTGCATGGGTGCAAACACCGCAATGGTTCTTTGATCTGCCGGAAGCGCAACCAGTCCCATCAATTCTGGCGCGCTTTGGAAAACCCGGTAAATTAGCGGGACGCGCGTTTAAGAAGCTCTTTGGTGATGTATTGGTCGGGGAAGACCCTTATGTCAATGATCCCAAAATGTTTTATGACGTAATACAGCGACGCCGTAACTGGGCAAACGCCTCCTTTTGCTGCGGTGCCGGCTCGGTACATCGGCGCGAAGCAACAATGCGTACGGCGTTGATTAACTTCGGTAGTGAAGTGAGTCGTGAGACTGCTCGAAGAAGTGAGAAATTAAAAAAACTGACTGGTGAAGAGCACGCAAATGAAGATCTGGTCAGTCATATTGCGCAACAAACCTTATTAGAACAAGAGTTCACGCCATACAAATTTCACGTCTCTGAAGATATCTATACCTCCATTGAGCTGCATTCGGACACCACCCGCAACTGGAAGTCTGTGATGCACCCTGAGGTGGAGTCAAAGATGCTGTCACCGCAGGATCTTGAAACATGGACTGTCCAGCGCTTTAAGTACGCCGGAGGCACGCTTGATATCGCCGTACACGACGACTTTCTGTTTCGCAAAGGGCTGAGTATTCCGCAGCGCCTTTTATACGGATCTACTGTGTGGTCTTACTTTGGTGCCCTTTGGAATGTTGTTTTTCTGAGTGCCCCCATTATCTATCTGCTGTTTGCGGTGGCACCGGTGAGTGCCTATTCGGTTGATTTTTACAAACACATATTCCCGTTCCTGTTTATGACGGAACTTGGGTCTATGTTGGCTCTGTGGGGAATATCGACGACGAAATCCAAGTTTAGCTATCTGTCTTTTTTCCCGATTAATCTGAAGGCACTCTGGACAGTTGCCCGTGGTCAGAAAATTAGTTTTCCGGTGACACCAAAAGACCGACAAGATGGATTATTTTTGCATCTTGTCTGGCCGCAGATTGGTGTCATGGTGGCTACTTTTGGCGCTTTGATATTTGCCTGGCTGATGCATTTGAGTGGATCAGGCAGTTACGGCTTTGACGGTCTGTTTCTAAATACCTTCTGGGGTGTTATGAACATCATGGCGATGTCTGGCATGGTTTATTCGGCAATCTGGGCACCGGCACCAGAAGTACAGGCAGACAATAACGGGCAGCATGAAGGGGCGCGAACCGACGAGTCCGATTCTGGGGAAAGCAGCATGAGGAAAGCGGCATGAGTCAATTTAAAGATGGCTTAATGAAAGCACGTGGCAATATAGTTTTTCTGCTTGGTATTACGCTGGCGTTTGGTACAGTATTCGGTCTCGAACAATGGCA
>CAYPDN010000201.1:2747-7376 GCA_964409445.1 uncultured Granulosicoccaceae bacterium | reverse complement strand
CAGAATCCACAGATGATTTGCCACCGGTTTACAAAGAAGTATCAGATGCCTGGGACGAGGCACTAAACACCGAAGCACAGTTCGAAGAAATTCAAACTGCAATTAAAGCGCGCGATGTTAAAGCGATAAAGCAGTTATGGGATAAACTGGTTCACGAATGGGACGACCGTACCTTCTATGACTTTATAGCGACCTCACCAGCCTTTAAAAAACTACCTTTCCGGCACAGAGAAATATTTGGCCAGGTCGGGTTTGGTACCGGCGGATGGGATTCCGATTTCAGAAACTCAATGCTCGAGATTCTGCGCGTGGTACTCACTGGTTGCGACGTAGATCAGGATCTGATTGTAAGCGGTGCAGAATCTTTGCCGCGCGGCTTATGGAACTATTGCGTTAATGATGCGGCTCACTGGGGTGATGGAACCAGTCTTTCCAAACTGCACGATGGTGCAACCCGGCCAGGTGTGACAAAGCTGCACCGCACCGGAGACAATACAATTTGCGTCACCGACCAGTACAACAACCAGCGCGAATACAAATCGGTCATTGCTACCTGCCAGAGCTGGCTGCTGACAACCAGCGTTGACACCCAGGAATCACTATTCTCTCAGGACTTATGGATGGCACTGGATCGTACCAGTTACATGCAGTCGTCCAAGACATTTGTGATGGTAGATCGACCTTTCTGGAAGGAACGAGACCCGGTCACCGGCAGGCAACGCATGAGCATGACGCTAACCGACAGACTCACTCGCGGCACTTATCTGTTTGACAACGGGGATGACAAACCAGCCGTGATCTGCCTGACCTATTCATGGATGGCTGATGCGCTCAAAATGCTGCCCCTCCCAGTCGAAAGACGAGTAGAGCTGGCCCTTGGAGCACTTGCAAAAATATACCCCGACGTCAACATTAATAAACACATCATCGGAAAACCAATCACTATTTCGTGGGAAGCTGACCCCAACTTCCTTGGCGCTTTTAAAGGTGCACTACCTGGTCACTACCGTTACAACCGTCGTATGTACTGCCACTTTATACAGTCCGAAATGGCAGACGAACAAAAAGGTATTTTTATAGCGGGTGATGATGTCTCATGGACACCCGGCTGGGCCGAAGGTGCAGTGCAAACAGCCTTGAATGCAGTCTGGGGTGTTATTAATCATCTGGGTGGACGCTGCGATCCGGATAACCCGGGGCCGGGAGATCTTTTCGAGGATATCAAGCCGATTAATCTCGATGCTGAAAACAATGTTTGATCCATTGTTTTGATCGATTGGTTTTAAGGCGGCTCAGTCACAGTAATCTAAATCTCCCGATCAATCCCTTCAATGCCTCTCAGGGTTTTTCCAAAGACTGACCAGAACGCACGACGGTACAACACAAAACTCACCCAGATCGTTGCCACAATAAACAGCTTGGGGCTTACGAACCAGGCACTGGCTGCCATTGCAAAAAAATACGCATTGAGACCCGTTGTAAAGTGCCTCGCACCCAGAGCATGAAGTTTCCCGACTGTAGTAGCGTAATTCTCTGCATTGATCGAATCTGTATACCCCTCTTTTGTAGCCACGGACGGATCAGGTGCGGCACCAATCAGAATCAGCACGTAGTTAAAAAGGCGGTGGCTCCAGGCAAATTTAAAAAAGGCAAAAGTAAAAATAAACATCACCACCAGAACTTTTAACTCCCACACGCTTTTTGTTGTGCCAACAGTAAACGGCAAATCACTCAGCAGTTGAACAGCATGATCTGATGCTCTCAACCCTGCTATCAGCGCGCCAATCAGGAGAATGGATGTTGAGGCAAAAAACAACACACCGTATTGCAGCGTGTTTTGAATAAGAGTGTCCGGCATCTTGACACTTCGAAGCGCCATGTTATACATCCATCGCTGCCTGACCAAGCCCATTTGTGCAGAGATGGTTTTTTTATGCCACGGAGAGAAGTTTACTATCCAGTAGTGCAAACACCACGCGAACAAAAAAATCGTCAACGCAACTGCATCCAGCCACGTGAAGCCGATACCCTGCATGGTCCCAACAGCCGGCATATTCAAAGCAATGCTTCCCTAAAACGGTGCGCTTTTTGGCGCACGCGGGAAGGGAATGGCATCACGGATGTTTTCCATGCCGGTAATGTAGTTGATCAGCCTTTCAAAGCCCAGACCAAAGCCCGCATGCGGTACCGTACCGTAGCGACGCAGATCACGATACCACCACAACTCTTCAGAAATACCCTGCGCTTCAAGCTTTGCATCCAGTACATCAAGTCGCTCTTCTCGCTGGCTGCCACCAATGATTTCCCCAATACCGGGAGCCAGCACATCCATAGCCGCAACCGTTTTACCATCTTCATTTTCCCGCATATAAAACGCTTTAATCTCTTTAGGGTAGTTGCGCAGCACAATGGGTTTACCAACATGCTCTTCGGTCAGATAGCGCTCGTGTTCTGATTGCAGATCGTGACCCCACTCAACCGGGAATTCGAATTTTTTCTTACAACTTTTAAGAATTTCTACAGCGTCGGTGTATTCCATCTGCTCGAATTCAGTTGTGACCATTTTCTCCAGGCGTTCAATACAGCCTTTATCAACACGTTGATTAAAAAACGCCATATCATCTTCGCGCTCACTAAGCACTGTTTTGAAAAGATACTTTAAAAAGTCTTCAGCAAGCTCAGCGTTTTCATCAAGACCCGCAAAGGCAATTTCCGGTTCGATCATCCAGAATTCTGCAAGATGCCGACTGGTATTGGAATTCTCCGCACGGAACGTTGGACCAAAGGTATACACCTTGGACAAAGCCATCGCAAAGCACTCAACATTCAGCTGGCCGGAGACGGTTAAAAATGACTCGCTACCAAAAAAGTCCTGCTCGAAATCTATCTTGCCGTCTTTGCCGGTGGGCAGATTAGCCAGATCAAGTGTGCTTACCCGAAACAACTCACCCGCCCCCTCGCAGTCGCTGGCTGTGACAATCGGTGTGTTGATCCACTGAAACCCGCGTTCGTAGTAGTAGTTGTGTACTGCGTTGGCTAGCGTTGTTCTAACCCGGGTGATCGCACCGAACGCATTGGTTCTGGGTCTCAGGTGTGCCACCGTCCGCAAGTGCTCGAACGTATGTCGCTTCTTTGCAATCGGGTAGGTTTCCGGGTCATCAACCCAGCCATGCACCACAACATCTGTGGCCTGTATTTCGAACTGCTGCCCACCACCCTGAGACTCCGCCACCGTACCCGTTACTTCAACAGAACAGCCCGATGTCAGCTTTAGGACAACGTCCTGATAATTTGCCAGACTTTCCGGCACGACCGCCTGCACACCATCAAACCCGCTGCCGTCATACACATTTAAAAACGAAATTCCGGCTTTGGAGTCCCGCCTGGTGCGCACCCAGCCCTGCACTGTAACTGTGTCACCTGCATTAGAATTACCGGTTAGTACATGTTTTGTGGTTACAACTTCAGACGCTGAGGCAGCCATTGTGATTTTGTCCTGCTGTGGGGCTTTTTTGACTCGTTACTTTACTATAGTTGCTTGTCCGGCCTGTTGTTGGTTTTCCGTTTTGTATCGAGGTTTGATTGCCTTGCCAGCGGCCACACCGCAGCAAAATTATTCGCGTAACACGGGTTAAATCCAGTCGCTCGAAACGCACGCTACCGGTCACGGCGTTAGAGCCCCTTCCAGGCGTATGACCCGGATCCGGACACCTGAAGGCAAAGTTCAGCCGTGCTGGCTGACGCAGTCGTTTCGTTCAATGCTTGCCGTACCGGATTGCAGGTATCTGCGATACTGATTTTCTGCGCAGATCTTTTGCGATAACTTGCCGCTCCGGCTTAACCACTGCGGCAAACGGCATAACGTGAGCAATCAGACAATTATCACAATAGCTGTTAGAAATTCGTTAGGGAAACGCCTTGGGTTCGCCTGAACGATACCCATATTTACTGTTCTTACCGACAAGACCTATCAAGTTATTAACTACTTTTCGGAGAACATCAATGGACATTCTTAAAACTAAAACAGCTTTGGCTCTGGGCCTGTCTGGTGCGATGTCAATCGGTACCGCAGCTGCCAGCGTCCCGGACAACAATACAATGGAAGCAGCCGAGTCCAATCCGATTATTGCTTTGAGCGGCCCTGATCTCAGAGTCACCGTGTACGACGGAATTGCAACACTGGTTGGTACTGCCGGAACGCTCGAAGAGGCTCAAGCCGCCGAGCGGGAAATTCGCGAGATTGATGGCATTGAACACGTCATCAATATGATCACCTGGGGTTAAACTGAACTATGCATCAATACTCTCACTCGTGAGAGTATTGCCCCAGTATGTTATACGCCAGTACGTGATAATAAAAGTAGAGCCGTAGCAGAGGCTCACGCGTGTTTCAGATCAATTAGCTGGTTAAACAGCTACTTCTTTCGGAGCCGAGTGATACTCCATTTTTAATCGCGACATACTAAGCGCTTCTTCAATAGCATCTATAAGATCATTCTTGCGGATCGGCTTGTAAAGAAGCTGACTTACCACCTCCATGTTCTGTTCCTGACCGCTTGAAAACGTATAGCCAGACATCAGAATAACCGGAAGGTGTAGTTTTGCGCGCTGAATATTTCGGGCCAGATC
>CAYPDN010000201.1:0-2647 GCA_964409445.1 uncultured Granulosicoccaceae bacterium | reverse complement strand
GACATCACATACACAGTGCCTCCTGATTGCACCATAAAACCCTGCACCATAGCGAGACCAAGACCAGACCCACTACTCGGCCCCTTGGTACTGTAAAACGGTTCAAAAATTTGGTTCTGCTCCGATAAGTCTATCCCGGTGCCTGAATCTTTCACCCTGAGCTCAACGTAATGCCCTGGAGCCATATCTTTAAAAAACCGGTTGCTCTCGTTTTCAAATATTTCAAAATTTTGTGTCCTTACCTGAATACGACCACCATCCGGCATCGCATCGCGAGCGTTTATAATCAGATTTAGCAGAGCACTTAAAAGAGAGCCTTTATCTGCATTAACCGCCTTCAGGTCATCGTCCAAATCGATTTCAATCTCTATGTTTTCTGGAATAGTACGACCAATCCAGCTGACAGAACGCTCGACAACCTTATTTAAGTCCAGCGGCTTGGGCTCCAGAACCGCCACTTTCGCAAATGAGAGCAAACTTTGAGTCAGGTCTGCTCCTTTTTCTGCAGCATCCATTGCATCTTTCAATGCGATATCAACAACGCCTGCTTTCTCGCGACCCCCATTATGATCAAGAGCGATTTCGAGGTTAGTTGTAATAGCCGCTAAAATATTATTAAAGTCGTGCGCCACGCCACCACTGAGTTGAACAATGCTTTGATGACGCTGCAGGGTTGCCACAACCTCCCTTTCACGTAGCGTTTCGTCTTCTGAATTTTTCAGATCACGCAAACCTTCTCGCCAATACTCAGTCAGTTTGGCCGCGACGCTTGAACCCCAATAGACCATCCCACCATAACATATGGCATAAAGTCCCCAGTTTATCGGCTGCACCATATAGTCTTGTAGGTTTGTACTCGATTGGATAACACCGACTACATACAATACTCCAACACTTACGATCACCAGAAACATCAATAAGGCAAATAATAAAGCCGGTTTTTTTCCGTGCACGCCGGCAATTATTATCGGAAATATTGTAATAATAACAAGAGCTGGCGACGTCAGCCCGAACCTGACTAACGCAAGTACAGGAACTATCACAAAAATCGCAAGTACCCCACCCATCACTATTGACCGCGGGATTTTTTGCCGAAAAAACAAACCGAAAAAGAGCGTACTGCAAGCCACGAACTGAACAGCAAGAATGGAAGTAATCCCGTACTGGTATATCCAAAATAACAACACAGACACGGCCAATACCGCAACGTACATCAGGCCGACCAGAGATTGATCAATTAACTGCTGCATCCTGTTCTCCGGATGAGCGGCTATGTTGGATAAACTATTTTTAACTCTTGAATTTCCAGTAAAGTCGCCAGCTATGTTAACTGGCTTCGAATTCCTCTTTGAACTCAACAAAAAATGTCCCTCTATACTGATTGCAAGGATCTTAATTCTCACTAACTTTAATCAGTTACTGTAGTTACAAACTGAAAAACCACACAATGAATTTGCTTCCGATAATAGCGTTAACGAAAGTTGTTTTATCCACTCAATAACCAGTAGCAGCAGTATATTTTAAAGCCATTAATAGCTTGAATATTAAGTCAACAATCAGACACATCACACACACAACAACTCATCACCGATGCACATTTTTCGCACTAGATAATTCTCATCAGTTGCTTTGAAAAATAGTATCTGCTCATCTGTGTCGGTGACCGTCGCTGATCGCAAGAAAGCACTCTTCTGACTCTTCGACGAGCCATTCATAACGATAGCTCCGCCTCATTTTGGGCAGTTCGGTTAAACGCAGCCCCGCCAGATTTCTGACCACAAGCCTAAATATCGCCGACGTCACGATCTCGAAGATTTTTCACACGGCGTGTAAATCGCTCCACGTCACTCAATTGCGACACATCAAACAGGCGCAGCATGACTAAAATACTACGCGGTCAACATTGCACCAGTGCCGCCTACAGGTAAAAATAGTGGTTCTTAAACACAGAGACTAACTATGGCCGATCAACGTATTGCACTGGTTACCGGCGCTGCTCAAGGAATTGGTTACGCCTGCGCTGCCGCCTTAAAAGATCTCGGCGCACGTCTGATTCTCTCTGATATCAACGAAGACGGGCTCAACAAAGCAGTCGCGACACTTGGCGATGACACTGTCGGGATTGCCTGTGACATGGGTGATGAAGGCATGGTCAATCAACTCTACGATCAAATAGAAAAAGATCACGGCGCACTGCACATGTTAGTTAACAACGCAGGCATTGCACTGCCGGGAGATTTCCTCGAAACCAGTTTTGATCAGTTCAAGCAGGTGATCGACGTCAATTTAATGGGAACGTTTTTGTCTACACAACGTGCCGCAAAAATTATGATTGCGAATAATATCGAAGGCACCATTGTAAATATGTCTTCTATAAATGCGGTTGTCGCTATACCGTCTATCGCTGCCTACTGCGCTTCAAAAGGTGGCGTGGCACAACTAACCAAATCATCTTCACTGGCACTGGCACCGCATAAGATTCGCGTTAACGCTGTCGGCCCGGGCTCTATAGATACCGATATGCTCGCTGCAGTTAACGCCAATCCGGAGGCGATGAATATGGTGATGTCACGCACACCCATGCAAAGATTGGGTGATGCGAAAGAAATTGCTGAAGTAGTTGCATTTCTTTCAAGTGAGAAGTCCA
>CAYPDN010000200.1:0-7392 GCA_964409445.1 uncultured Granulosicoccaceae bacterium | reverse complement strand
AGACGACGGTAAGATTGGCTACATGCATCTTACACAATTGAGCAGCAATTAGATGTCGCACTTCAAGTGCGATACTCCTAACCCTGAAATACTGTGAAAAATTCAGGAACCAGACACCAGATCCGGCAGCTTTAATCGCAATATCTTACCAGAAGGCCCCTTCGGTAACTCATCGAGGAAGTAAATTTTTTTCGGCATTTTTACCTGGCCGACACCAGTCTCGCAGAACTGCATTAGCTCGTCTTCTGAGCAGCTGTATCCGTCACGAAGTGCAACACATGCATACACTTCCTGACCATAATTATTATCATCAAGACCGAACGCAGCAGCTTCAAGAATGGCTTCATGTTTATACAAAATATCATCGATTTCACGCGGTGCAATATTCTCGCCTCCACGAATTATCAGCTCTTTCAACCTGCCGGTGATAAAGAGATATCCCTGCTTATCTTTAACGCCGAGATCTCCCGTTCTGAACCAACCATTGACGAACGCACCCACAGTGGCTTCAGTGTTTTTATAGTACTCCGTTAAAACATTATCACCCCGAATCAACACCTCTCCGACAGTTTCTGCAGCAACGATGTCCCCGGTTTCACTACCAATCTCTATCTCGTTACCAACCGCACGGCCTACTGAGCCTGGCTTTCTGATCTCTGGCGGCATAGGGTTTGAAGCAACAGTACCAGCAGTCTCAGTTAGCCCGAGTGTTTCAATCATTGGTGTGTAAAAGGTCTCTTCCCATTGTTTTAGTACAACCGCAGGCAGTGGGGCTGACGCAGAACGTGCGAAACGGAACTGCTCGAGCAGTTTCTCGTTGCCAAAATCAAAATCTTCCGCCTCGGAACGATCCAGAAGGTACTTTATTATTGTCGGTACAATGCTGCTCCATGTGCATTGATACTCAGCAACCAACAACCAGAAAAGCTTTACGCTGAACTTTTTCGGCATCACTACAGAGCTGCCACTGACAAGGGGCGCTGCAACAGTCACCATCGCCCCGTTTATATGGTAAACAGGCAATACACACAAAGCGCGGTCGCTGCTCGTCAAACCATGACCAAGCATGACGTTCTTACCACCACTGGTCACTGAGCGCTGAGAAAGTATCGCCCCTTTAGGCAGCCCTGTTGAACCAGACGTGTACAGCAGCAAAGCCTCGTCATCCGCGGTTGGAATAGCTGCACTGTAATCAGATGTATTATTTGATTCAGGCCACTGTGGTCCGTCATTCTCGCAAACTTCGATCATCTGGATATGGCGATCAGACTTTGCTATCAGCGCCGCCAGCATTTCTTTAAATTCCGGCGCTACAAAAACCACATTGGCGTCACAATGCGCTAAGACATGCAACATCTGTGTTTCACCAGCCACGGCATTAATAGGGACAATAACGCGGCCACCGGCCATCACACCAAGGAACAACTGGACCGCCCATTGACCATTGCTCATCAGAAAAGCGACTTTGTCTCCCGGAGCGATTCCAAGAGCCGTTAAATGTTCACCAATAGAATCGACCTGTGTTTTTAGCTTCCCAAACGTTAGCTTTTCACACGCACTGGTCTCATCTAGCGGTGTTATCAGAAAGACATTGTCAGGAGTCTGTGCGGCGTGATGATCAATAAACTCTCGAACCGTATTCATATTATTGTCCATGCTTCGCGAGGTAAGCACCAAACAATTCATCTTCCGACGGTTTGTCCTCTGCTACTTCAGTCACCAGATGAGTAATATTTATAAAGTGACGATAATTCAGATTTTCTGAAAAACTGTTACCACCCCAGGTACCACAGCCCATACTCAACGTGAAGTTAAGAGCGTTGTTAAAACTACCTCCGTTACCAAAAGTGTGAGCCTGATTGACCAGAACCCTGACAACGTCCATCTCCTCTGCCAGCCGTCGTGCATTGTCCTGATTAGCCGTATGAATACCACAGGAATGTCCACGGCCCTGCACATCCATTATGTCGTTAACCAATTTCTGTGCATGCTCAAAGTCACGCGCACGATAGACGGTTAACACCAGACTGAGTTTTTCATCTGCAAACGGTGATGCCGCATCAAACTGCGATTGTTCTGTGAGAAATAGTCGGCAATCCTGAGCTTGTTCTGAGAAACCAAGCCTTTCAGCAAAAACATTCGCATCTGACGCGATCAGCTTGCGGTTGAGCTTGCCGTCTTTCCACAACTCGGACTGTATGTGTTCAATTTCTGATGATGTACAACGATAAGCACCCGCTTTTGTCAGTGCGCTGATCGTTGCATCGTAGACGTCATCGAGCACCACCAGAGAATTCTCTGAGGAGCAGGACGTCGAATTATCAAAGGTCTTCGATGCAACAATCTTATTGGCAGCATCTTCAAGATCAGCACTGCTGTCAACAATCACTGCGACGTTACCAGCGCCAACGCCTAAGGCAGGGGTGCCGCTACTGTAGGCTTTATGAACGTTGTTTTGCGACCCGGTGGCGACGACCAGATCTGCTCGCTGCATTAACAACGTGGTCATACTGCGGGTTACAGGGGCCGGCAGAATTTGCACCAGATCTTTTGGTGCACCTATTTTCGCCAATGCATCACGCATCAACTCTACAGTTGCAGAAGTGGTCATCCAACCCGCAGGCGAAGGAGCAACAATAATTGCGTTGCCCCCTTTTATGGCCATCATGCTCTTGTTAACCGGGGTAGCAGCCGGGTTGGTAGATGGTGTGATTGCAGCCACTAAACCTACAGGTTTTGCATAGCGGGCCATACCGTTCTGTTCGTCTATTTTACCAACTGTCTGCACCCGCATTAAGTCACGCAAAGTGCCGAAAGTTTTCCGAGTGTTTTTTGTCACCTTGTCTTCAACGTTACCGATTCCGGTATCCTCGACTGCAAGCTCTGCCATCGCGCGAGCATTTTCAGGCTTGTAGAGAGCCCAGGCGACGGCGGTCACCATTTCATCAATTTGCTCCTGAGTAGCGTCAGATATCTTCAGCATTGCACTTGCACCGCTACTCAGCAGTTTGTCAATGACAATTGATTCTTGCTGATCAGCTGAGCTTGTTTGGTCGTTCATAAATTTAAAGAACCCAAGTTATAGCGGAGTAGGAGATTGTACAGTCAGACGGCTCATTGAGCCTAGAGCGCCTGACAAAACAGGTCAAGCAACACGGTTCAGATTGTCGCGAATAGTGCTTTTATTCGAATAATTTGCCTCTGGCACTGGTGGCGCTTTTTAGAGTCCGTAAACAAACCATGATCACTATGTGGTTTGCAGTCATAGACAAGGGTACTATCTACCAATGGTAAGCAGGACTAATGATAATCAGGAGCACATGAGGTGACAGCTAAACCGGAACGGCTAATTGTAGGTATCAGCGGTGCATCTGGCGCGATACTCGGCATCAGAGTATTGCAGCTACTGCAGCCTACACCGATCGAAACGCATCTGGTTATCTCAAAAGCTGCGTCACTCACCATTAGCAGTGAGACCGATACAACCGTAGAAAACATCAGATCTCTTGCGGACGTGACCTACCCGGCAACAGATATCAGTGCCGCAATTTCATCGGGTTCTTACAAAACACGAGGCATGATCATCGCACCCTGCTCTATAAAAACTATGGGTGAGATCAGCAGTGGTATCACTTCAAATTTGTTAAGCCGTGCGGCAGATGTGGTACTTAAGGAAAGAAGACGCCTGGTGCTGATGTTACGCGAGGCCCCGTTGCACGCAGGGCACCTGAAACAGGCTTTAGCAGTGACAGAAATGGGAGCTATTGTCTCACCACCGGTACCGGCTTTTTACGCTCAGCCAAAAAACATCGATGAGATGGTCACGCAGATGGCTGCAAGATCACTAGACCTGTTCGACATTGATGGCATAAATTTAAAGCGCTGGGGTGAAGATATTGATATGACCGGAGACATTGACGGTTAAACAAAAAAAAATGGCTGTAACTCAATGCAACTACTATAGACCTCAGCTAATACTGCAGACCTCGACTAATTGGCAGTAAAGTAGATGTCGCCATAGGCGGCTCGCGCGCGCAAGCCAGTGTTGTCAGTATCAGTCATAATTGCAACGGCATTAATCGACTTAATATCTTTGCCGAAGCTCTTTTTAAAATCTTCGCGCACATTTCTTTTTTCCTGCTTCCATTCACCAGTCGGATCCCAACTTCCTCTGACTGCATGCATAATCGAATTTTTAGGTTCAAACGCATTCGGCCAGCTCGTGTCTCGCAACTGACTACTGGCCCATACATAGTTCAGCGCTTTAGTATTCCAGATAGCGACACCGCCGGATTTCACAAAGTACAACCGCGCGGCAAAATCATCACCGCCCTTGGTGGTTTCATCAATTTTCGGCAATCCACGTTCTACCTTCCAGCTCCAGTTTACGTAGGGTGTTTTAGTCAGATCAATTTTTATCTTTCGTCCAAGGACCGAAGCACTGCCTACACTATTAGCAAGCAACACCATCCGGCCGTCTTCTTCTACAACTGAATACTCGGTCTCGCCAACAAACGACTTGCTTGTCCATCCGTCCAGACTGCCATTGGAAAAGTTACCGATCTCCACTCGGTCAGCCGCAAAGATGGCAACCGGGAGACAAAATGAAAGAACCGCCAGGAAACGCTTGTTCATAGTAAATCCCTCAGATACGGTTATCTAATAATAAACCAATCTGAGTGATGCACTTTCAGATCTGGTATCTAAATCGAAAAAAACTGCACCGGATCAAGTTCCACACGATATCCAAGACCCTTTGAGTTATCTATGAACAGAAGCTTTTCAACCGATATCTCAAACCAGCTAATTTTTTCCAGCGCGTTGGCAATTTCCGGAGGTGCGTCACCACCCGTCACTGGAAACTTCTCAGAATACGCATCAATAACTGTTTGCTTATCAGCATTATTAACACCAGACGCCCTACCCTGGAGCTGAATGCCTTTTATTTCAGCCCAGTCACTATAGTCTTCCTGAACAGACGCTGAAACCTGCGGGTTGGACGCAATATTCTGGCAATGCAATGTGTGTGGCGAGGAAAGAAAAACAAGCTTGTCAGCACAAACACTATAGAAGACCGGAGCTACCCATGGTGTGTCATTGGTAGTCGTAGCCAAACACAACACGTTGTGCTGGAGCAGATACTGCCGCGCAGTATCGTAGTCAGTTTCACTCACCACGGTGTGACCATCAAGTGAGAGCTGATTGAACTAACGGTCTGTATGCAGGCAGCACACAGACCATCAGAGTAGTGGTAACTAACCAGCTATATGGGCTGTTAAGAAGAGAGCGCTTCGAGCAGCTCGTCTTCAAAATCTCCACGAATTGCAAGCATCTCACCAAGCTTTGAAAGATCTTCTTTCAAAGGTGCCTGGTCGCTGGCTGCACCGTCAAAGTGCTCATACTTATCATTAAAATCAACCATCACATCTGTGGTTGCACCAATGCTGGCGTATACACGTTGCGCAGCTTCTTTAACCTGACCCCGTCTCTCTTTGCCATCAACAATACGCTGATAAACAGTGAAGTGGCCCATCGCAAGATAGTCGACCATGTGGTTGAGGAACTCTTGCAGGGCTGCAGGCGCGATGTCTGCCAGATCACCGGGCACCTGATCCGGATTATTCACACCAGTCATGCTGCAAAAGGTGCTTAGTGTATTTTGTCTTTGCTCACGCAAAGCTTCAATGGTTTCGCCTAGATCGCGTCTGCGATCCTGAGTATCGAGGGCGGCTGTCATGTGGCATAACTCCAACGGGGTAAAGAAAATCCGATTCAGCGGCAGCGCTATAACAGCAACTTACCTATCGGCCATGTAAGCATAGTGTGCTTATATTTTTATTGTCCAAACAGTTTACATCGGAACGACTGGAATAAGACAGCTGTTCACTATTTTTAATCGGCAAGATTTTCTATAACAAGTGACAAAAAATCGTCAGGGTGAACATGATCTTCGTTGATAGCAAAGCCGCTTACCGAGATTCCTGCAGCATGTACAGAGTCGCTTGTGCCAGAAACTAAAGGGTGCCAGTCAGCAAGACCACGGTTCTGTGCGATGCGTTTATACGCACAACTATCCGGTAACCAGGTGAATTCTTTGAGTTTGTCGGCATCAAGGCTTACGCACTCGGCAACTAACTCTTTTCGGCGCCAATAATTTGTACATCGGCAGGTAGTAACGTCAAGCAAACGGCACGCCACTCTTGTATACCTAACCATATGTTCATGTTTGTGTTCATCCTGAGGTTCGCTTTTACCTTCATGTTCAGTTTGAATTTTGTGCAAACAACACCGCCCGCATCCATCACAAAGCGACTCCCACTCCTCAGTTGTCATATCTTGCAGAGATTTTGTTTCCCAGAATGGTTGAGTCATCTAACGCACCTTAGCAATGCTCGCCCTACGAGACTTGCTTCTCATTGGCGGCTTCTTCCATATGATATCCAACAACGCGCTCAACTTCTGTCTTCGATCCCATAACAACCGGCACCCGCTGATGCAGTTCGTCAGGCTGTATCTCCATAATGCGCTGACGGCCGGTACTGGCCATGCCACCAGCCTGCTCAACGATAAAACTCATCGGGTTTGCCTCGTACAACAAGCGCAATTTTCCGGCATCACCTTTGGCAGCCAGACGAGCGTCCATCGGATACATAAATATTCCACCTCGGCACAGCAAACGGTGGACATCAGCTACCATCGAAGCAACCCAGCGCATGTTGTAGTTCTTGCCAAGTGGCCCGTCTTCACCCGCCAGACACTCGTCAATATATCTTTTAACTGGCGGTTCCCAGTGACGACTGTAAGACTGATTAATAGAATACTCATTGGTTTCTTCGGGCAGTCTGATGTTGGGCATAGTCAGAAAGAAATCCCCGGTACCCGGATCAAGCGTAAAGCCATTCACACCATTACCAGTCGTCAAGACCAGCATGGTAGAGGTGCCATAAAGGCAATAGCCAGCGCAAACCTGCTTAATACCCTGCTGCAGATAGTCACCATCGGAAGGTTTCTCGACACCCTGAGGCAATTCAAGAATCGAAAAGATTGTACCCACTGACACATTTATATCGATGTTAGAACTACCATCAAGCGGATCGAAGGTAATTAGATAATTGCCACGCGGGTAGATATCCGGCACCGGCAAGCTGTTGTCCATCTCTTCCGATGCCATGCCCGCCAGGTAACCACACCATTGGGTAGATTCAATAAAGAGTTCGTTCGACAAAATGTCGAGCTTCTTTTGCTGCTCACCCTGCACGTTTTCCGAATCGGCCGAGCCCATAGCCTGGCCAGCCAGCTGTCCCTGCCCGGTCAGAAATGCAATCTTCTTACAGGCAGATAAAACCTCAAGCAACAAGCCAGTTAGCTTGCCACCGGAAAACGGTCGCTCAC
>CAYPDN010000199.1:0-7441 GCA_964409445.1 uncultured Granulosicoccaceae bacterium | reverse complement strand
AGAAAGTAATCTCGCATAGTTATATATTAAATCGTCGGTAGCATCTGCTCCTGATGCCACACGTTCAAACTTCTCCAGCGAAAAGGTATTCCAGGGATCTCTTAGACGTGCGTTTTGCATCACGGCGATTGCGTCAAGTGCAATGAGCTGTGGATCATCGGGCCATCCATCCATTTTTTCAATAGCAGCCTGCGCTGCAGAATATTCGCCCAGGTACATCAGCGCCGATACTAAATTGATTGTTGCGGTTGTGTTGTTATACTTCTCCGCCCCGCTTTCCAGTGATCTCACCGCCGCGTTTAGAAACCCTCTGACATCTGCAGATAGCTCAGCACCGCCAAAGTTTCGGGAACCGCTCAAAGGCACACCGGAATCATAATCCAGCACCGCCGGGTACCAGAAACGATAGGCAAGTTCCGGCGGCATTCTCTCACGCGCGATCTGCAAATAAACATAGCCGAGATTATTTAACACCTGCGCTGAGGGATATATATTTTGAAAATCTTCAAGCAGCACCCGCGCTTCGTTATAGCGGCCGAAATGTGCCAGACGCACTCCGTACTTAAATAAATCAACTGCGTTATTGAGACTTTGAAATTTTTTCTTCAGATGTTTGGTACGTTCCCCGGGTAGAAAATGTGTGTCTCCGGACAACGTACTCGTTTGTTGCGCCCAATCCGCAAGAAAGCTGTCTTCACCTCGTACGGCACTGAAAATTTCGCTTGTATCAAAACCGGCAAGTGACGCATAAATAAATCCGTCTTCATCGGCACGGCGTTCATCATGTCTGCGTCTTTCTTTGGCACGCTCACCGTAATCTAATAACGTATTGCCGGACATAAACTCCTGTCTGCGGATCTCTTCATGCCAGAAATCATCTTCAAGCACATGCTTAAGCTCATGACCAAGCACAAAAGCCAGCCGTGCGTCTTTAGACTTAAGAGAGTCATTACTGCCATAGATCGCTTCGATGGCACCGCGAGTGAGAATCACATTCCGGTCCTGCAGAGTCGCAGCCCAGGGCCAGCCATCGCAACGGAGTATAAACAACCGTGATTGCTTGTCACGTGCATCGCTGGCATTCTTTACGAGATCAAATATTTCTTTAACACGCCTTGTCCGCATGTCATCGGGGCTCTGACCTCCGCACCGCTTAGACCACGACACTACGTTGGAATTATTGTTGGCCATAACGGGAGTTGCAATACACAACCCGCTCAGAACCAGTGACAAAATAAATATCGGTTTCAATAGCATCGAATAATCTACCGGTAAAAGACCGTCATAGAACTACTGACTTGATATCTCTGGCGTTATTGAGAATACGCCTGATATCGGCCGGTGGCATCGAGTTATTAACGACTTCTGAAAAGAGATCATCCAGCAATCCTTTAAGTTCTTCTGTCTCATCCGGCACACTGAGGGTTTTACCGTGATCAATGGCAGACTGCAGAATAGATGTATCAGAGCTGGCCAGCGCATGTTCAGCTGAAAGAACTACAGACTCCACCGACTGACCAAGCAGATACCAGTCAGTAAACTTGCTGTTAACAGTATGATCCTGCGTTGCACTCAACAGCGAATCAATACCCTCGACAATTTCAGGGGAGATAACAGCTTCTGCATCGTCAACGCCGTTGGATGACAGAGTAACAATTTGTTGTGCCGCCAGATTGACCGCTTCAGGATTATCAGACGAATCCATCAGGTAGCTCTGAACAACTTTTTTAAGTTGTGAGGCCCCGCCCTCGCTGTTTCTGAAAACCTGAAGATCTGCTGACAGTACTCCATACTGGAACGCATTGCCACGTTCGTTATCCGTGTTTGAAAAGCCCAGCACATCTGCACTGAGCGGTTCAACATACGGCGCGAGCAACGGTGACAGGTAGGCGATATTGTCCGGGGTATCTGTGATGTTGTTTTTTGTGTTAATCATTGGCAGTAACACAAATGCAAAGACTGCAGCTGCGACGGCCGGCAGAATGAACTTCGCCACAGGCGGCCCGTCATTTCCGGCAGTTGTTAATTTGCCCAGCCACTTAAACGGACCTACCGGACTACCAACCGGCTTCACATCAGCTTCCACAGAATGTACGCGAGGCTGGTCTTCAATTTCAGCAGTCCGGTCATGACCATCATCAGCTTGCGCCAGGATGCCACGCATAATTTCATCAATTGCATTGGAATCTGCGTTTCTGGTTTCCCGATAGTGCTTATATACTTTGTCTGCAATATCGTCACCGGCTGCAAACTCTACAGACTCCGTCGATACCGCTTCAACAGGTAACCGTTGGGAACGGGTTTCCTTATACAGGCCGTATAGCGTTTCAGGATCAGGTTGATGTTCTTTTTTCATAATAAAAATTCGCTTAACAACAACTACATTTGCTCTGCAAGTCCTTCGCTTAACTTAAGGCGCGCCGATCTGTACCGTGTTTTCATTGTTTCCTGCGGAACACCCAGTAAGTGTGCAAAGTAGTCCCACGTAAACTTCTGTTCTTTCTTAAGCCTCTGTGCCTGGGTCCAAACCAGGAATACCAGATTTTCCATTTCCTCAAGAGATGCGCTGCCCGAGGATGCCTTTGCACCAACAAGTAGTTTCTCTCTTGCGCTCTCAAATAACTGCCAAGTCTCGTCAACATCCAACCCGTTCAACTCTGCAAGATGAGTCCAGTCAAGTCGATTTTCGTAATCCCAGTACTCTGACTCATGCTGCAACAGCCACGCTGCCCTCTGTTCCGGTGGCAGGGCCGGTATCAGCACCTTGACCAGATATTCAACCAGCCCGTCGTTGGCCAGCTTGTTACTTTCCGTGTCACCGGAGTCACCCTCCGGCAATTCATTCAAAGCCATGTCGTAGGTATCTGTTTCTCCATCTATAGATTGATTCGCCACAATAACCTCACCCTGTCTTCCTTTACCGCGCCGGAAATCTGTAATCAAATTACCCGCAATACGCGACAGGTAGTTTGCAAACTTGCCCTCGTCCTTGTAGTTTTTCAGGTTGACAACAACCTTCATCCACAACTGTTGTTGAAGATCCCTCGCATCCGCTTCATCCGGCAACTCTCTTCGAAACCTGGAATGTAAGCTCGCATGATGGCGGCCCACCAGAGTTCGCATTGCCGGTTCGCTTTTCTTCTCCATATAGAGAGTAATTAACTCACCGTCTGAAAGATCCTGAATAGAGCTCATGATTGTCACACTCACGAAGTTAAAATCCCCGCGCACCGCTCAGAAAACTCAGCTTTCGAGGGTATAACGCGGCACAAGGCATAAAGTTTACATCGGCCGGGAAAAATTTGTTTTCGAGGCTCCAATGGCTAACTTTCCAGCGTAATCGCTACCCGGCAGACATTACGTACTGTAATTAAAATCAGGGAGGATCAAGCACCAGGGTGAAGTTTGGATCATCGGAGTCATCATCCGATCCGCCAGACCCGACCGCCACTGCAGTGATGACCGCAAGAGCAATACCACCGACAATCAGCCAGGTATTTCGATTACCTGATGAAGCAGTCACCGCCTCAGCTGGCTGTTCTCGTGGCAGTTCAGGCGCGGGTGCCGGTTTAAATGCGGTTGAAGGCGCAGGCGCTTCCGATTCACAATCGTCAAAACACCACTTTCCGAACAATTTGTTGTCTGACACCGGGAATTGCTTACCATCTGTCTTCTCGATCACAGCATCAACTGCTTCGCGATGCGCAACATCGATGATGACATTAGAGCGAGTGCGCATTACGTTCAATAGCTCTGCGGTATAAACGCCATTTCTACCCTCACCGTCAATGGCAACCTGACCTGAGTCTGCTGCATAACCGATAAAAACACCACGCGGAATTTCCTGATCAGTAGATAAGCCTTTACGACTGCTTCGAAAACCAGTGGTCAGAGGGTTATCACGGCAGGCGTCCAGCAAAATCACATTCGTACCTTTAGGATTAGCATTCTTAAGACGCTCGAGAACAAAACGCAAACTGATGGTGAGATCAGGTAGCTGCTCGACAGCCTCCAGCTGGTGCTGAAGGGGGATCAGATAATTTTCCTGTGCATCTGATATTCCGTGACCGGCGTAATAAAACAGCACATCAGAATTGTCAGGCACCGCATCGGCAAACGTTATCAATGCTCTCACCATGTCCCGCCTGTTCAGGTCAAGCATTGCTCCGCCGCTATGGAGTTGATAACCCATTCTGTCAAGCTCCGCCGCAACATCCAGCGCATCGTTGCGGGGATTAGCTAACGGTTGAATCAAGTAATCACTATTACCTATCACCAGTGCGTGCCGTTCCATTGCAGCTGCCATACCCGGCCACAAAACTGTCATTGCAGCCGGCAACCACAGTGTAAAAAGTAAAAGAGCAAATTTTCGCACCTTACACCTCTCTCATTAAAAGCATTATTTTAAAACTGCCTTAGTTACAATTGTCACAAACATCTAGCGCACCGGCTGACTGACGGGAACTTCAAGCACTCTGGCAACAAGATTATTTTTGGTACTCTTCCGGTATACATCAAATAACCGGTCAAAATTGTCTACCGGTATCTTTTGAAAAGTATTGGCCTGAAATATCAATGGCAGATCGGGTGTTACATCCTCGCTGCTGGCGAGACACATATAGCTATCTGAAGTTTCTGCTTCACTGGTTAAAACACGGAAACCGTTTGCACCCGGGATACGTAATACTTCACCGGATTCCAACCGGTATAGCGGAATGATCCGGTTGGGAAACAACTTAATGACGTGACCATCGTCCTGCTGGTAGAAACAGGATACATATGCCTGCACACTGAGAACCACCTCAAGTGCCACTGAATCATCGTACG
The DNA here is from genome assembly GCA_964409445.1 of uncultured Granulosicoccaceae bacterium. Taxonomy (GTDB): domain Bacteria; phylum Pseudomonadota; class Gammaproteobacteria; order Granulosicoccales; family Granulosicoccaceae. The sequence goes on along the minus strand of CAYPDN010000199.1, from coordinate 2,614 downwards.
ATACAAGTGCACCACTTGGCGTAGTGCTGATCGCCATCACGCTGGCAGCACTAACAGTGCCGGTTCTATCATTTTCTGAGTCGGTGTTACCGGTGTCATGCGCAACAGCTGACGGAGTTTGACTGGTCTCACCATCAATAGAACTTTCCGTTTCTCCGTTTTTATAAACGTTTATTGTGCACCCAAATAAAAAGTATGCAAACAAACCCACAGCGAAGAATCTAGAGTTCCTGATCAATCTGTCCTTTATTTCCCTGCCATCGATTTGTTCGCCTATCTGGCACGAACTTAAAGCTATCGTCGCAAGAAGACCTGTTAAAAGACCGCTAACTCTACGAACAAACGTTAACTTCATCTCTACCTCCAACAATTCAACTCCTACTTCTCATTGGTGCAGCATCAAGTGGAACAGCCGCTGCCAACCAACTATTCGGCCAGTATCGCGGTGCCCATAAAAGACGGCTCCTGCACCGTGAAGTTTACATCAGGACCATCGCTGGCTCTGGATGGATGCCGCCACCCGTAACGAGCATCACTATCACCCCCATTATGATCCGAATCAATCTGAACTTCAAAACCAAAGGGGCGCTCAACTTGAATACCCAGGCTTGCAAGAGGAAATTTGATTTCGTATACCTGCGTGCCCTCAGAAAAAAACCCGTTTTCAAACTCAAATCCGTTAAAGTTCACAGCTGGCACCTGGCCTTCAGGACCTATAATCCATTCTGTATTTTCAAGAAAAGATGCATTACGCACATTTGGCGCTGCCTCAACGAACGTAGGGGCAGCAGCGTCACCCACAGCGATAAAACGCTGATCGTCGAAAATATAGTCGCCGTCTTCGGCTACAACCGGAAGCAATTCGACGCTGCTATCAGCTGGTACTCTTTGAGCACCCAGAGGGATCGTGACATACAAATCATTAATGCCATCGTATGAATCGAGCTTGCTGTTATCACCGTCAAAAAATACCCGAACCGTATCATCTCGTGTGGCTACTCTTGAGTCGCGAATCGGTGACGCGATATCCGCACTCTCTCCATAGACAATAACAAATAGATTTGTGCCATCATGCGCCGCTTGCCAATAAAACTCAGCTTCTCCATCTGCACGCAGAGCATTTCGGTCAATCATTAAATTATCTATTCGCGGTAAGTCCCCTTTCCAGGTATTGGTGATAAACCGCGCCCACGTCACGCCCGTTTCACCGTTGACCGCGATCACATCTGATGGTGCAAGTTTCGGAATAATAATATCAATATTGTCAGCGCTTCTGGGGTTGGAGTCTATATTTAACTCTGCGAGGTTACTCGCGCCATCACCATCAGCATCAAACTCAATACCCGTCGTAACGTACTGCTCAGTAGAAACCTCCAATCTCACAGGGTCGATGATTGGTTCGATCATTTGCTCGTAACGGGCAATCAGTAGCGAATCATAAAACCACTCTACAGATAGCGAGAGCGGAGTATTTGTTGGCAACACGAAGTTACCAACCCAGGGACTTCCATTTACACCACGATCAACTGTAAAAGACTGACCTTCAATAGTTACTCGCACATCAAGCTGAGTACCATTCAGTGCCAGGCTGACCCGCTCTGGTGGCAACAATCCGAAAGCCACCGTAAGTTCCTCGCTATCTGACGAACATGCAGCCAGAAAACCTAAACTCAAAGCGAACACTATATATTTGATCATTGTACATATCTGCCTTTCTAGCGTGTGGTCTCTGCCTGCGTTCATACGACTATTAATCTGAAGTAGCGATGTCCAGGATACTTGGACAGAATTAGGCGTCATGACATAACATGATCGATGTTACCTCAATCATACAATTGCAGCCAGAGTCAATCACGACACATTCGCTGATTATAGTATGGTGAAAAACATCCGGGTTCCAGCACCAAATCGTCTATTCACTGCATGGGTTTGTATTGAAACCAGTAAAACACCAGAGCGACGTGGAAGAAGCATTTGTTTCGTAAATGATACAACAGCACAGCGACGACAACTCTATCCAAACTATTTCTCCACCCCTGCGTTGTACCTGTAGTTCTCCAGTTCATATCAGGAGACCCCTGCTAATTCTGAATTCGGCCAAGGAAAAACAATGACTGCCAATTGCTCCATGAATCAACCAATTGCTTTGTGCTGTATGGTTATCTTTCTTGCACTGGGACAACAATCAAACGCCGCACAAAACAGCAATCCCAACAATCAGGGTGCAGACCATACGAGTGATCAGGTATCAGACTTCATCACCAGCGCCGCGCACCAGATTGCGTTGGATTTAGTTGGCGCTATCATCCAAATCGAAAAACTTAATCCTGGTTCGACCACGCTGTATATGCAACCTCCGAAAGATATTTTTGGTGCAAAGCTAGGTCATCATCTGAATACAGCCGGCTACACAATTGAGCTTACTGAAAGCAATCAACACCCTTTCTATGTCGAGTACTTTATTACTGACCAAAATACATCTGTAAATAGTGTTAAAACCTATCAGGTTAACATCGGTTCAGTTAAGGTCCGTCGTGATTATCTAATTACTGAAACCAGTGTACAGCCACAAACTACGTTGTATCTGCAAGGGGCAGATGCACGCGGTATATCG
>CAYPDN010000198.1:3841-7465 GCA_964409445.1 uncultured Granulosicoccaceae bacterium | reverse complement strand
CGGTTGTGGCCGCTCTCCAGGTCCTTGTATCCTAAGCAGTTTTTGACGCTTAACAGCGACAAGTCACTGCTGCAGAACACCATAGAACGCGCAGCTGAGGCATGCGGCGGGCAGTTACTGATTGTCTGCAACGAAGACCACCGCTTTCTGACCGCAGAGCAAATGCGCGAAATCGGGCACGATGGCACCATTATTCTCGAGCCGATTGCTCGAAATACCGCGCCGGCAATTGCCCTGGCTGCCCTTCATGCACTGACACTAAACAAAGACGCAATTATCACGGTATTGTCAGCAGACCATGTGATCGCTGACACCGAACAATTTGCCAATCATGTTAAAGAGGCGATAAATTCCGCCCGTGATGGAGCTTTAATGACATTCGGCGTGGTACCAGACAAACCGGAGACCGGCTACGGATACATCAGAGCCACTAACGACGGTATCAGCGAGATCGCAAGCTTTGAAGAAAAGCCCGATGCAGACACCGCCAGGAAATACGTTGACTCCGGTGACTACTATTGGAACAGCGGCATGTTTGTTTTCAAAGCGCGTACTTACCTTGATGCACTACGCACCCACGCACCGCAAATGTTGACTGCCTGCACAGCCGCGTATGAGAATTCTGCCCAGGATCTGGATTTTATCCGAGTCGATGCCGAGGCTTTTGCAAGTTGCGAGAGTATCTCTGTCGACTATGCAGTGATGGAAAAAACCGATAACGCGATGGTGGTTCCTTTTTCAGCTGGCTGGTCTGACATCGGATCGTGGGATGCTGTGCATAACATCAGTGAGAAAGATGCAAACGGCAACGCAACGACTGGCGACGCAATGCTGGTTGAAAGTGAAAATTGCTATATCAATGCCAGCACCCGGCTGGTAGCTGCACTCGGATTGGAAAACATCTCGATCATTGAAACCAGTGACTGCATTCTGGTGGCTAACAATGAATACGCACAAGACGCAAAAAAGATCGCTGCCATGCTGAAAGAAGCAGGCAGAAACGAGGCAGATACACATACAAAATGTTATAGACCCTGGGGTAGTTACCAGACGATAAACCTCGGATCGCGTTTTCAAGTAAAGCGTATTACCGTGAAACCTGGCGCCAAGCTATCCCTTCAGAAACATCACCACCGCGCGGAGCACTGGGTTGTGGTTGAGGGCACCGCTATCGTCACTTGTGACGACAAAGAAATTATGTTGACCGAAAATCAGTCGACCTATCTTCCATTAGGTGCAACCCACCGACTGGATAATCCGGGGAAGATTCCTTTGGAATTAATTGAGGTACAGTCTGGCAGCTATCTGGGGGAAGATGATATTGTTCGATTTGACGATGTCTACGGTCGCAGTGGCACTACTAACTAGGTCACGGTAACTAGCTACGAAAGAACTTGCAGGGAAACGTTCAGGATACCGTAACTTGTCTGGTGAAGTGACTCATCAATTCTACACCATCCCATATGGGATTAAATTCGAGTGCCTTACCTGTTGGTACAATACGGTATCCTCCCTTCAAACCCATTTCTTTTGCGAGCTCTTGTTTAGCACTATGATCAAACCCAAACTCGGTAATCGTTTGTAGATCAGGCCGTAGAAATTTACTCACCTCTCCAATATCTGAAAGCTGCACCTGATATAGCAGCCCACCACCCATCACCTGATCAAACAGACGTGAATCAGACTCAGTATCTATAACTAAAACATTGCTACTGACTCTATTCACCTTACTTGCTCTTTCCTGCGCTAGTTGCACATTGGCAAATGAGAATTTTTGCAGATCAACACCGGTCGCCGTTTGATGATCTTTTTCATTAGCAACGTCGTCTATCAATTGATAGAGCTCTTGCGCCTCGGGTTTCTCAGCACCCACCCATGCAATTAGCCGCGGTGACCCACAACCCAATTGATCGAACCAAAAAATATCATTGTACAAATTTTGTGCGAGTGACATTTTCTCCGCTACCGTGCTCTGTTTATATGCGCCTGTATTAACCAGACACATCGATTTTCTATCAGAAAATCCTAACGTCAATCCATCTGGTCTGGTAGTACTTTGGCTAACGGTTTTAATTTTTTCATCACCCCCCCAGATAACACGCAGATCACACAGAGCTGAAATTTTTGATGCAATGTCTGTATCTGAATGCTGGTAAGAACAGAAAATACTGCGATGGTTCTCTCCGGCTTCTTCAAGAACTAACAATATCTGCTCAATAAGCCAGCGAGACACAGCACCCGGCTCACTACCTACTCTGACAACGTTACAGTTGCCAACCAGGTAACTTAAAACCCATGAATACGCAAACAGCGTATCAACATTTTGCGGCGGTAAATGAAGTGCCAACCCCCTCGGTGAGACAATGGTATTTTGATCGTTAGATCCCTGCAGCTTCTGCTGCAGCCCCTTCAGTGCAGATGGTCGAATCCAGTACCCGAGTGCCATTATTTGCGGCATTGCCCTCGCGTATTCACTACCAATCAACCGTTTGGATAGCAGCTTTAGACAATCGAGCACCTGGTCTGAAAACGGATAGACAGCAAGTGTCTCAAGGTCGCTGCACCGGGAGATCAATGAATCAGTATCAAGAGACTCGGCGCCACCTGAATTATAGATTTGTGCAGACATCAGGCGCCAGCAGCTGCAATAACGTCTGAACAGCCCCTCAGCTCAGCTTTCTTAACCCTGCCAATTACACGCAAACCTTTGCCAATAAATCGTCCCGATTTGCTAACAGACTCGATTACACCTAAATCTTCAGTAAGCAGTGAATGCCCCGGATACGATTTTGGCAAAAGAGAAACCACCTGAATAATACCCGGAACTCCCACCGGACAAGGCTGCCAGGTTTTTTCATCACGGATAATTACGTCCGAGTAGTTCGGGGCATAAAGCAAACTGTCATCCCCTTCTACAAAAATAGAACCAATCTGCTCAACCATTCCATAAAAGTTGTAGCTGCTGCTCAGGTTTACGGTACGCTTTAGCTCTGCTTTAAACTCCTCCGGGCCTACCGCTTTTTCAACCATTTTTTTCCAGCCACCCGAGTGAATTAGAGTACCTTTCGCCAGATCAAGACCAACGTCCCTGAACTGCTCGCTCAAAATACTCCAAACCAGGAATGTAAATCCGAATATAAAAAAAGGTTCTGCTCCATACGCTGCAAGAAACTTACGCACGTCATCTATTGCAGGCTGGCCATCGGCATCAAGCATAAAGACAGGCTTTACACCAAAGCGCATCATACCCAGTACCCCGGCACCCCTCGCACTCATCAGTTTCGGGTCTTTTATTACCTCTGCCGTATCTGCCACCAGCATAGGCAATCGACGTTTACCCAGAATATGACCAATTGAATTGGCGAGACATTTTTGCTGAGCGGTAGATGTTTCTCTGTCAACAGAAATGCGGCTCACGGCTTGCCCGGTCGTACCGCTGGAGGTAAGCGTAATTACATTTTCGTCTTCTGTGATGGATTTTAAATCCAACTCTTTAAATAGCGACACTGGCAAAAACGGAACATCTTCAATTGTACTGACATCTAAACTGTCCGCACCCCAATACCCATTGATAATTCTTCTGTATTCAACACACTTCGAATAATGATAATTGGTGAGTTCATT
>CAYPDN010000198.1:0-3741 GCA_964409445.1 uncultured Granulosicoccaceae bacterium | reverse complement strand
ATTAATGCGCCAACCATAGATTTTACCCATTCTGGCATCACGGCCCGTGACAGTCAGGAAGCCATCTTCATCCAGAAAACCAGTATCACCGGTACGCAATACACCACGAAGTTCATCACCAACAGCTAAATCTTCCCTCGAGGCTCCATAGCCAAGCATAACATTTGGCCCATGAAATACGATCTGTCCTTCCGAGCCCGCGGGTAATACTTTTTTCTGATCATCTTCGATAATAAATTCACCACCTGGCAGAGCCTGACCAACACTGTCTTTATGCAGCTCATACATTTCCGGTCGCAAAGTACTCATTCTGGGTGACGCTTCCGTCTGCCCATACATTACATAAAATTTTGATCCTGTTGCTTTGGAAAAGTCCGCAATACGTTCTTTAAAAGTCTCAGACAAACGCCCACCCGCCTGCGTGAACGTTTTAATACCTGTCAGAGGCAGCCTCTCGAGCCTTAATCGACACATGGTCTCATAGTGGTAAGGAACTCCCGGGAAATGTGTTACTTCCATTTCTTCCACCGTACTCCAGAATTTTTTATCCACCAACTTATCAGAGGTTACGGTCAACGCAGCTCCACACAGGAGGTGGCTGGTTACCACTGACAATCCATAGGAATAACTTAAATCCAGATGTACCAGTGCATTGTCATTGGAATCTATATCCAGAACAGAGGCAATACCAGATGCATTCGACAGCAAATTATCTGACGTTAATTTCACCGATCTGGGTGTGCCGGTTGACCCACTGGTAGACAAGAGCAACGATATGTCCGGATGTATATCAAACGGAGCAGCATCTGTTTCTCTTATTGAAAAACTATCTTGATGATCTGCCTCAATAATTATATGCGGCTGATAACACTCCTCCAGACTTTGTCTTCTTTCAATTGGCAGGCCATCTGTCACCAGCAACACGGCATGATGAGAAGCCATACAGGCAACCAGAGGCGCAACAGCTTCCGGATGCTGTCTTACGTATAGAAAGATCAACTTTCCGGAATCTGACGGCAAACGACTCAGCCAGCTATTAGTCTCTGCAATCAACTGTTTGTAGGTCTGATGCACCCCACCTTGCCAGTAAATAGCAGGCTTTTCTGATTCTACTTCTTGATTAAAGAACGGCAGCCTCGGCACTATACTAACATTCCACCATCAACCCCGATAACTTGCCCGGTAAGATAAGCAGACAAATCTGAAGCCAGAAACAGCGCGAGATTGGCAACGTCCTGCGGAGTTCCGATACGCCCCATTGCGATACTTTCTCTGCGCTCTTTGTCAATCACAGGGTCTATATCTTTGATCATGTCAGTATCTATATAACCCGGCGCAATGGCGTTTACCCGGATAGAAGTTGGTGCCAGTTCTTTAGCAGCAGATAGTGTGGCCCCTATCACTGCCGCTTTAGAGGCGCTATAGACTAGTTGTCCGCGATTACCAAAACGACCGATAATAGAGGACAGATTAATAATACTGCCGCCATCATTCCTGGCCATCAGTCGCGCACATGATTGAATCATGTATAGCGAACCATTGATATTAGTCTCAAGTGTATCCTGAATACTGTCTTCAGGAATCATACCGATCAATCCATCCTTTAGAATACCGGCATTATTTACCAATATATCGAGACGTTTGTACTCAGAAAAAGCATGCTTAGAAGCTATTTTTGCTGTTTGTGGATCACGAATATCACCAACGACAAATGTTACCTTAACTGAATACTTCTCTGCCAATTCCTGCGCTTGTTGTTCAACTTCACTGCCGCGAGACAACAATACAACGGCTGCTCCATTAGCGGCGAAAGTTTCGGCGATACTATACCCAATACCTCTCGATCCACCGGTAATTAACGCCACTTTACCTTGTAGATCAAGACTCACAATACTTGTCCATAATTCGAACAGCCTCCGAATAACTACTCATATCAAGTATATCGTCTGTATCCAACATGCAGTCAAACGCCTCCTCCAAACCGGCTACGATAGACATGTGTGCGATAGAGTCCCAACCCTGAGTCACATTGTACTCTAGTTCTTTTTTATCGATATCATCCGATAAACTTAACGTGGATTTAAAAACTTCAAACAATTTACTTTCATGCTCTGTGTTCATATTTTCACACCGATTTTTCTATGAGCTATTTTCTGTCGGATCTCGGAACATCACTCTGTGCTTCGCGGGATTGCCCACCGCCAGTGACCCATCTTTGGTATCGGTATTCAAGATACTGCCCGCAGACAGCTTACTGAATGCCCCCATATTTGTAGACACCAGAACTGTCGCCCGTGTAGCCAAAAGACTGTACGAACCAACAGTCGCAAACCCGCTGAGTGTTGCGTAGGGATGCAACACACAAGAGCAGCCTATTTTGGCATCATGAGCGACTGACGAATAGTTATTTATAATACTATTTTGCCCGATCGTGGCGAATGGGCCGACGAACGTATTGGGACACAAAATACAGCCCTGACCAATTGTTGCCGTGCTATCCACCACAGCGCTGCGATGAATCAAAGTCACCGGTTGTAGTCCTGCCAAGATACATTGCTCGAATAGTTTGTGCCTGGTAACAGGATCACCCACTGCCACAACAAAGAGTGCGTCTTCAGGAACAGCATTCATATTGTGGAAGTATTGAAGTTTGTTGCCATACACCCGGTCAGCATCGACCTTCCGCGGCTCTCCATCGTCGTAAAAGCCAACAACTATTAACTCAACATCCTCAACGCTGCCTTCTGACTGAACAAAGAGTTTAGTGCAATCTTTGGCCATTGAAAGTACTTCTAAGCCCAATCCTCCACAGCCTACTATTAGCAGAGGTCTCATTGTATTAACCTACATTTCAGTATTAACCCACATTTCAGCATAGTACCGTCTGCTACAACACCGGGGGATATACCAGACAATACGAGTTGAACTCTGCTCGTTGGTTTGAATAGAAGAGATTTGATATTTCTGAACCACTTTCAGCACAGGTGGTTCCAGATGAATCTACGGGGAGCCACATCTGTAATATATACGAAGGTGGCGTCCAAATTTCAGTTTGGACGCCACCAACCAGCATTTTATGCACTCAGACCGATAACAGCCGAGGGCAATTGAACACTATGCCCTGAAATCCTCGTCAAGCGAAGGGTCCATTGACGGATCCGGGCGATCATCAACACTTCGACGCTTCAGCCGTTTAACCTTACTCGCTTCACGCTGTTCCTCTCTGGCACGTGATCGTTCGGCAAAAGCTGACCCATCGCGCGCGATAGACTTTCTCTTATTTTTATTTTCACCGTAACCGTAGTAGTCATAGTAACCCTGATAGTAGTAATCACCACCGTAAGACGAAATCTTGGCCAAATCAACCTGCGAAATCACCGCACCAGTCACATTGATACCAACTTCCTGAAGCCGATCGATACCTCGTCGTACAACTGGCAGAGGCGTGCTGTCAGACTTAATCACATAAATTGCTGAATCTGTCTGCCTGCCAACCACAATTGCATCACTCACCGCTTGTACCGGTGCCAAATCGATAACCACTCGGTCGTAGCGATTCTTCAGCAAGTCAATCAGCTCAGCAAACTCCGGTGATGCCAGCAGCTCCAGGTGAGTCTCTGGAACGCGCCCGGCAGGAATAATATCAAGTGTTCCGATCGCATCAATTCGCATGCAGTCCTCAAGGTATGCCTCGCCTTCGAGTAAATCTGACAAACCATTCGAACGAATACCAAGAGCTCG